>CAIQCE010000249.1 GCA_903870185.1 uncultured Gammaproteobacteria bacterium | reverse complement strand
TTCTTTTTTTAATTTTAAAAGTAGTCGTAAATAGTTTTCGAGTGTGGAAAAATCAGGGGATAAACCTAAAATAATATCATCTTCAGTGTTTTCCGCTAGAATTAGGCCAAGATTTAAATCTTCAATATCCACTTTAGATAATAACTCGGCTAATAAAGTAGCAATAATTTCTTTAAATTGAGGCCGTACGCGATTTAATAGCTTGATTTGCAATTGTAGGTATCGGTTGATTAGAGAATTTGAGAAATTCTTAGCAATCAATATTCCAGAGTTTTCATTTGAGACATTAAATTGAGCCAATGAATCAATAATGCTTTTCGAACTAATGGTTGGTTCCAGGCATAAGGTCTCATAGTCCAGTAAATACTTGGCGACTAATGGTTCATTTTTAGGATTAGAGGCTGCATTAATAAGGCGTATATTTCCAGCTATATCTTTTTGATTCAGAATTTCAAGTGAAGTGAGTGGCATGAGAGGATCCAGTAATTATTACGGCTATTGAAGGAAGTCTGGGTGAGCTACTCTTTTAAAAATTATAGCAATAATTGGAGGGGTTTTGTATGTTAAATAAATATAAGTATATTCAAGGTATTGCAATGATAGAGTCATTGTTGGCAATGTTAATTTTAAATTTATTGATATTTTTAGCTCTAGAGTCGCAGTCATGGGCTATTCATAAAGAGAGAGAAGAATATCAGAACTTAGTGATGGTTAATCAGCTTCAAAATCTGGTAGAGCGATTTAGAGTTAATCGGGAGGATTTTATTTGGGCGCATGCATTTGAAGATTGGCGTTCTCAAATCTATAAAATAATTCCAAATGTGAACGGTGCCTACCATTGTAATGCCGGCCACTATTGTTATTTCAGCATACAATCAAAAAATCTAAAAGCTTATCAATTAGAGGCGCAATTATAAATATTCGTTTTAAAGGGTCTACATTGATTGAGGTATTGGCGGCTCTAGGCATCAATTCTATTTTGATGATAGGTTTTGTAAAGCTTTTTATCTATTTCCAAAATGGATATCAAGCCTATAAAAATCAATCAGAGATTGTTCAGTCTGCTTATTTCTTAAGTCATTATATACCATCGAAAATTAGAATGGCTGATATTCCTTGTATTGATAATAGTGAGATTAATCATCAATATTTTGATGAATCAAAATTGAGACAAATTTATAAAATTCACGGGGATATATTGAAGTTGAGTTATTGTGCAAGAATTAAAGGGCATAATCAATTTCATTCATTTTCCTATTTTGTGGCAGATACACAGAGAAATGATGCCAAAGAAAACCCCATAAGAGCAATATTTGAATTGCCTTGGAATGGTAATCGATTAGAGCTTCAGTCAGGTATTTATGAAATGAAAATCTATCCAATTTTTTCCAATTCTAAAAGTAACCCTTCGGCCTATGAATTAAAGTTTATTTTAGGGTCTGGTGCTCCTTCTGAATTTAAAGATTGGGATTTATTAGTAAGCTTAAGAAATAATGAATAGAGAAGGTGGTCATGTTTTAATGGTATCATTAATTTTCTTGTTATTGATATCAACAATTTTAATGAATTGTTTCGAGTCAGTTTTTATGCAGGGATCGTTATCAAATAGATATTACTACAAATTAAAAGTCTTAAATGCAGCTGAATCTTTTTTGGATCACTTATTGAAGCATTCAGATCAAGTCGATTCTGAATGGTTTCGTTCAGTGAGAATTGAATATCAGACTAAGTTGATATCTAAAGATTTATCAGGTAACAGCATTGTTATGATTATGGTCAAAGCTTCTGAGAGAGGGGCGGTAGTATACTTAAATAAAGTTTATGAAATCCCTTCTGCTTTTCTGGATCCCGCGTCGAGCGCGGGACGACGATAGAGGCACTTGATCCTGCATCGAGCGTGGGGCGACGATAGAGGCACTTGATCCTGCATCGAGCGCGGGACGACGATGGTGGTACTTGATCCTGCATCGAGCGCGGGACGACGATGGCGGTACTTGATCCTCCATCGAGCGTGGGGCGATGATTGGGTGGTAATTAATCCACCCTAATGCTTGACGCGTAAGCCGTCGTCCTCTGGCTTGACCAGAGGATCCAGGAGAAATTTAGGTGCCAAAATTTAGGTGCCAGGCACCTATTACACGTGTACCAAAATATCTAATTTCTAGAGTCCTCTTAATATTATTTTAATATATTGAAGTTAAAGTATTCCCTCTTTTTGACTACTTGAGCCCCTTATGCCTGATAAAACTATAAAATTTGCGAGTGATTTATTATGCCGATCCCCTGAAGTGCTAGAAATCCCAGTGGAGGAATTCGCACGAAAGGTGAGTGAGCGTGAAAAAGCTCCATTTGAATGGAATGAGGCAGTAACATCAGGTGGTGTTGAAGTGGCAGTGGATATGCCGGGTTTTAATCCTGATATTGCTAGAAAGCTAGTGGTTTGTAATATGGGTGATTCATCAGGTTTTGGTGTATTTTCAGCTGAACCCATTAAAGCTAACACCATTATTGCAAGATTTTCGGGTGATCTTAGTGATGCGTATGAAAAATCTGATCTATTTTCATTTCCTGCTGGTAAGAAATTTATTACTGCGAATAAAAAAAGTAATTGGTCTCGATTCATAAAACATCTTCCTGAGCTTTCTAGTATGAAGCATTATGTTGCAGAAGTCGCTTATGCGAACTTGAAAGTAATAATTGCTAGAGATAGCACTGTATGGTTTTGTACATCTCGTGATATTGAAAGTAATGAGTTGTTGGGGTTCGATTATACTAAGCAACGTCCCAATTATTGGGTTGATCAAAAAATCATACCTGAGGAATTTGATAAATTTGGGTGTGTTCTTCCATTTTCTGGAATTATTTACATCGCTCATATCGTTACTATATTGATATATACGGCTATCATTTTAGAGGATTCAACTAAGCTGTATCAATTGGAATATGAATATCCTGATCTATATGCTTCAGTTAATAAGCGAATTAAGGATTTAGCACCCGATGAAGTGCAGCATTTATTTTTTTGCACGATTGTTTTTAGCCATATTGATTTATTATTCTTATTTCGACCAGAGGATAGGTTGGATATATTGAAAGTATTTAAAAAAGGGATTATGAAAAATCCAGAGGATTATTTATGTGATAAACCTTATTCGCAAAGAACAATCTCTATTTTTTTGAAATGGAGGCCCCCTCATTCATCAGCTCTTTTTGTTTCTAATTTGAGTGAGGCAGTATTGGAGTTCCCAGAAGGATTTTTTGATATTATCAATCCACTTCGTTTTCATGTTTATCATCTTCATAAAAATCAAAAAGACTTGAATGTTCAAATCGATAATTATACAAATGCGGGTCACAAATCTTATACTCGCGGAAATTACAAGGATGCCATTAACTCTTGGCAGCTAGCCTTGTCTTTAGAGATGGATTGTATTATGCGATTTGGATCTAAGAAAGATTCCAAATATTTAAATTTACATTGGAATCTAGGGAATGCCTATCATAAGGCCTCTATTGGTATAGAAGGTTCAACTCGAAAACGGGATTATTTATTTGATGCAATGCTCTGCATTGGAACAGCTATTCACTTAATCAAAGATAGTCACGAGGCTTCTAATAAGGAAAAAATACCGCAATACCAGGAGCGGCTAGACTTGGTAGGAGCCGAATATGAGCGAATTAATGCCTTATTTTTGGCGGATAAAGCTGGTGCAGCTGCAGATACTGAAATAGCCGCTTTTGCAGGAGCAGGTGTATGAGCTTGTAAGTCGGTGGGTGCCAAGCATGCATGGCATGCTTGGCCTAATTCAATAGGCTATCCACCCAATTTTATTTTCAATAAATCATTCACTTGTTGTGGATTCGCTTTTCCTTGAGTGGCCTTCATGGTTTGTCCGACAAAGAAGCTAAATAATTTATCTTTGCCTGAGCGGTACTGAGCTAATTGCTCTGGATTGGCTGCCATGATTTCATCGATGATTTTTTCAATCGCTGAGCTATCGGTAATTTGTTTTAAGCCTTGTTTCTCGATGATCTCATCGGGTGTCCCTTCAGCTTGCCACATCGCTTCAAAGATTTTTTTGGCAATCGTATTGGAAATTGTTTGATCATGAATACGGCTGACCAATTGTGATAAGGCTTCCGGTTTAACTGGGCTCTCGGTGATATCGAGATTTTCTTTATTTAATGTGGCTGCTAAGTCTCCGGCTATCCAGTTCGCAATTAATTTGGCAGGAGCCTCAGCATTGGCTTTCACGGCTGCTTCAAAATATTGTGAAGTTTCCCAAGTATTCGAAAGATAGTGAGCATCATACTGGCTGAGCTTGTAATCAGCCATATAGCGTGCACATTTTTCCCAAGGTAATTCGGGTAATTCACGACGAATGGATTCAATAGTTTCATTGTCTAAATCCAAAGGCAACAAATCAGGATCTGGGAAGTATCTATAATCATGTGCATTTTCTTTGCTGCGCATCGAGCGTGTTTCATCTAAATCGGCATCATAAAGACGAGTTTCTTGAACAATGGTGCCTCCATTGACTAAGACTTCAATTTGTCTTTCCACTTCATAATGAATTGCACGTTCTGCAAATCGGAATGAATTCACATTCTTGGTTTCGGTCCGAGTGCCAAACTCTACTTGTCCTTTGGGTCTGACAGAGACATTCACATCACAACGGAAAGAACCTTCCTGCATATTTCCATCGCTGATACCTAAATAACGAACCAAAGCATGTAAGGTTTTAAGATAAGCGATCGCTTCTTTCGCTGAGCGCATATCGGGTTCAGATACGATTTCTAACAGGGGTGTGCCTGCTCGATTTAAATCGATGCCAGAATAGCCCTGTAGATCGCCATGAAGCGATTTTCCGGCATCTTCCTCTAAATGCGCTCGAGTAATTCCAATTCTTTTAGTGACGCCATCGTCCAATTGGATATCTAAATGACCTTTTCCTACAATTGGCAAATCATTTTGACTAATTTGATAACCTTTTGGTAAGTCGGGGTAAAAATAATTTTTACGAGCGAATACTGAGCGATTTTCAACAGTAGCCCCAACACTCAATCCAAATCGAATGGCAAGCTCAACGGCTTTTTGATTCAGTACGGGTAAGACACCAGGAAAGCCTAGATCAATCGCACAGGCTTGAGTATTCGGATCGGCACCATATTCACAAGCAGCACCAGAAAAAATTTTAGATTGCGTGGCTAGTTGCACATGAACTTCTAAGCCGATGACGGTTTCCCATTCCATATTCTACACCTCGATTAAAAATTCGTTGGAAAATGAGTGTGCCAATCAGTCAGTTGTTGGAACTGATGAGCTACATTTAGAAGCCTGGCTTCAGAAAAATAATTGCCAATAAGTTGCATTCCGACAGGCATTTTATTTGCAAAACCTGTGGGTAGTGACATCCCAGGCAAACCCGCTAAATTGAGTGCTAATGTATAAATATCCGCGAGGTACATGCTGACGGGATCTGTGATTGCCCCTAATTCAAATGCAGTTGTCGGTGTAGTGGGTGCCATAATAAAATCGACTGATTGAAATGCGGTCACAAAATCATTTTTAAT
Organism: uncultured Gammaproteobacteria bacterium; assembly: GCA_903870185.1. Classification (GTDB taxonomy): domain Bacteria; phylum Pseudomonadota; class Gammaproteobacteria; order Coxiellales; family Coxiellaceae; genus CAIQCE01. The sequence goes on along the minus strand of CAIQCE010000249.1, from coordinate 3,071 downwards.
TAAGCGTCGAACTCTTTGGGCTTTAAGATAATATGCATCGTAATATCCAGCTGATAATACATAGGTGCCGACCATGATTCGTCTCTTTACTTCTTCCCCAAATCCTTCGCTTCGGCTACGCCTGTATAAATCTTCAAGATCCCGTGGATTTTCACAACGATATCCATAGCGCACTCCATCGAATCGAGAAAGATTGGAGGAACATTCTGCTGGTGCTAATACATAATAAACAGGCAAGGCAAGATCGGTATGAGGCAAGCTGATGTCCACAAATTGGATTCCGGCTTTTTCTAAAACAGCACGTGCTTCATCGAGTGCTTTTGCAATCTCAGGGGCGAGACCTTTTCCAAAATATTCTTTAGGTAATCCAATCTTAATGCCTTTCACAGAATCATTGAGCCCCGCGGTGTAATCAGGCACGGGTTCTTTCACACAGGTAGAATCTTTAGGGTCGTGGCCTGCGAATACATTCATTAAAATAGCAGCATCTTCAGCCGTTCGAGTCATCGGGCCCGCTTGATCGAGGCTTGATGCAAAGGCAGTCATTCCATAACGAGAAATTCGCCCATAAGTGGGTTTTAAACCGGTGATTCCACAGAGCGCTGCGGGTTGTCGAATCGATCCACCGGTGTCGGTACCTGTTGCGGCTGGAATTAAGCATGCGGCTACTGCGGCAGCTGATCCACCTGAAGAACCTCCTGGAGTTTTGGAAAGATCCCAAGGATTGTGAACGGGGCCGTAATAGCTGCTTTCATTGGAAGAACCCATCGCAAATTCATCCATATTGGTTTTGCCCAGCATCACGCTGCCGGCTTCATTGCATCGAGTAACAATGGTGGCATCATAAGGTGCGATAAAATTATCCAACATTTTAGAGCCACAGCTGGTTTTAATACCCTTCGTGCAGAATATGTCTTTGTGGGCAATCGGAACACCCGTTAAACGAGTGGCGTTTCCAGAGGCGATTCGTTGATCAGCAGCTTTAGCTTGAGTCAAAGCTTGTTCTTCACAAACGGTGATAAAGCTATTGAGTTGAGGATCAAATTCTTTGATCCGATCAATAAAATATTGAGTGAGTTCCACGCTGGAAATTTCTTTCGCTTTGAGTGCAGCGCTCAATTGGGCCAGGGTTTCATGATGCATCATTACTACCTATTCAGTTTCTATTACTTGAGGGACCAGATACAGTCCGGCTTTAGTTAAAGGAGCAATTTTTTGGAATAATTCGCGCTGATTGGGCTCAGTCACCACATCGGGTCGAAGCGGTTGGCTTAGATCCAAGGGGTGAGACATGGGTTCAACATCCTTGGTATCGACACTCATCAATTGTTCGTTTAAGGCCAATACACGGTTGAGTTTGTCGCCAATAGCGGCCAAGTCTTCGGTGGAAACAGCCAGTTTAGCAAGCTCAGCGATGCGTTGCAGGTCTTTAGATGCAAGGGACATGGATTACCTCAGGGTCTTCATTAGGGCTGTGGATTATAGCCTTCGATGGGGGGGAGAGTCTAGGGTGTTAGGGTTTAAAGTAGGTGGTTTCACCAGAGTCTGTTATTTATGCAAAACTTTATGTTAATTTCCAATTTCACACTATAATTCAATTCATCTAGACCCAAGCCGGAGAGTTAAAGTGACTTGTGCAATTAAGGATTAAAGGGGTCGTTGCAGGGCCTGACCCCAAATGTCACTCGGGACAAAGCTCGATTAATTTTCTTACCTGGATCGGATCTGAGAAAATGTCTTTAAGTTTAGTAAGCAATAATTCTGGAGTTATAATTTCAGGCTCTATAGCTTTAAAATTAGTGCTCTTCCAAATCTTATTCAGTCCTGGTGTTTTAGTGCCTACCTCATAGACAAAGCAACGAGGAAGTCTCATCTTAATTTCATCGAGTGTGAATCGTTCTTCTTTGGAATTGTCATAAGGATTAATTAAATAAACCAGGCAATTGTTAGAATGAGGTATAGTTTCAATACGACTAAGTTGGTACGCATGGCGCCCGACGCCTGATGTATTTAGCATGTCAAGATAAACAGGATAAGTAAGGTCTTCATGTTTTAATTGTTTTAAGAAATTGAGCCCTTCCGCTTTATTAATATCAATGGGTTTTGTATGAATCCCTAATATCGCAGCTACAAAATCGCCCGGTTTTGTCTCATTAAATCTTGGTTCAGCAGGACGTATTTCGTGAGCCAATAAACTGATTGGAAGAGCAGTGAAAATGTTTGACATATCTTCCGCTTCTGCTTCTGCCATATGAGTCCAATCTCTCGTGTGATAATAAGATGAGAGCCTTTCTAAGATTTTTACAGCATCCGCATTTGTTTCCACTGCCGAAGTTGCCCTAATATTATCTAAGCTCCTTGGTGAAATTTTAAAAATATCATAGCCCCCTTTCTGCTCAAATTCATATTTTCCTTCCAAAAACCCATCGGTTACTTTTTTTAGGAGACGTGGACTAAAATCATTGGATTTAATTCTGACGATGACAGTACCATCTGCTAAAGTTTGAAACATTGATTTAATATGTGTACGACCCTGAGGATATTTTAAAAGGGCACTGAGTGAAGCTAGTAAATAACAATCCTCTGCTCTACCTTGTTTTATGGTTATCTCCCCTATTTCGGGAAGTAAAGGAGGTGCTATAAAAGGCATTGTATGAGCCCCTAGCAGTCCACGCGTCAAAGGTTTTAGATTTTCATTAAAAGCGATGGAAGGCTGGTTTGCAGGCACTGAATTATCTTTTCTATTGAAAAATGCAATAAAAGACCCCAATAAGCTGCGTAAGTATCGAATAAACCAAATAAATTATCCTTTTTTTCCAATGTCAGTGGAGGCATTATAGTATGCCATTCTTAAAAAAAGATTAAAGTGCCCGCTACTTTTTCAGATAGAAGCCAAATTGAAATTTGGTGACAGAAAACTTAACTCATTCTTAAGGCCATCTCTCGAAATTGAGAAAAACTGAACTTTTTTGCTTAGGTGTTAAAAAAGGGGCATATTAGGGCCGAGCTGGGCCTAGAAAGACTTTATTTTTAGTTCAATTGATCTGTTTAAGATCAATTTCTCAAACTCA
>CAIQCE010000248.1 GCA_903870185.1 uncultured Gammaproteobacteria bacterium | reverse complement strand
CCATGCTATCGATCAAGCAGCAAGAGAGTATGTCGTCAGCGTGATTGATCGATTTATGCAACAGCATGTTAATAAATAATTTTAAAAGGCATTTGAATGAAAACTAAAATCTTAATTTGTGGTGCGACGGGTTTTATAGGACGAAATTTAACGGAGCAATTAAGCAAACGTGCCGATTTAGAAATTCATGCTGTGCGTTTCAATCGCCCAGAATACCAATGTGATAATGTCATTTGGCATCAAGCCGATTTGCGCAACCCTGTCGATATTGAGAGAGTGATATCTGGAATCGATATCGTTATTCAAGCAGCCGCCACGACTTCAGGGTCTAAAGATATCGTCACTCGGCCTTATATCCATGTAACAGATAATGCCATCATGAATTCCTATCTATTCCGCTCAGCCTTTGAACGTAAAGTAAAGCATGTGATCTTTTTTAGCTGCACTGTCATGTATCCGACTAGCGATACCGCTTTGAAAGAGACTGATTTTGATGCAAATAAACCTTTGCATCCTCGATATTTTGGAGTAGGTAACACAAAACTTTATATTGAAAAAATGTGTGAATTTTATGCGGGAATTTCTGACACTAAGTTTACCGCCATCCGACATTCCAATATCTATGGCTCTCACGATAAATATGATTTAGAGAAAAGCCATGTTTTTGGTGCAACCATTACAAAGGTGATGACAGCTCAAGATAAAATTTCCGTTTGGGGAACAGGTGAAGAAGAGCGAGATTTACTCTATGTTGACGATCTTGTTCAATTTGTTGAATTAGCGATTCAAAAACAACCTGAGAAATATAGGCTTTACAACTGCGGCTATGGACAAGCGATTCCTATTAAGGACTTAGTTCAAAAGATTGTGCATTATTCTGGAAAAGATTTAAAAATCGAGCATGATTTATCTCAACCGACGATTAAAACGAGTTTATTCTTAGATTGCTCATTGGCCCAACATGAATTAGGTTGGAAAGTGCAAACCAGTTTAGATGAGGGTATACAAAAATCCTTAGATTGGTGGAAACAACATATTGGAACCCAAGCAGGAGCATCAAAGTGAGCTTTTATAAAGACAAAACCGTTTTAGTGACTGGTGGAACAGGATTAATTGGTCGTCCCTTAGTTGAAATGTTAGTAGAGGCTGGTGCTAAAGTGACTGTCGTTTCTCTGGATGATCCTAGTCGAGCCCCCAAAGGAGTGATATTTAAACAAGCAGATCTTCGTGAATTCAGTAATTGCATGGCAATTTGTCAAGATCAAGAAATTGTCTTCCAACTAGCCGGGGTTAAAGGCTCGCCTGCTATGACAGCAAAGAGACCCGCTAGTTTTTTTGTTCCAACCATGACCTTCAGCATTAATATGATGGAAGCTGCTCGACGTTCAGGTGCCGATCGATTTTTATTTACAAGTTCAGTTGGTGTTTACTCTCCTGCTGAAGTGTTTTATGAAGATGATGTTTGGAGTACTTTCCCCTCACCTAATGATCGGTTTGCTGGTTGGGCAAAACGTATGGGTGAGCTGCAGGCAGAAGCCTATAAGATTGAATATGGTTGGGATAAAATTTCTATCGTTCGTCCTGCCAATGTTTATGGCCCCTATGATAATTTCGATCCTCAAAATGCGATGGTAATTCCTTCATTAATTAAACGTGCTATGGATGGAGAAAACCCTTTAACAGTTTGGGGCGATGGCTCTCCTATACGTGATTTTATTCATGCTAAAGATGTGGCTCGTGGAATGATGCTTGCCGTTGAGAAAGGGATTAATGAGCCAATCAACTTAGGTTCGGGCTCTGGAGTTACTATTAAACAAATCGCCGAAATAGTCGCTAATAATGTGCCGAATGGTCCTGTCCCCCTTGTTTGGGATGAGACAAAGCCAAAGGGTGATGCAAAGCGCTTGATGGACATGAGTCGTGCAGCCAGTTATGGATTCAAACCTCAAATTTCAATCGAAGAAGGGATTAAAGAAACTATTAAATGGTATGAAGCCAATCAAAATTCAGCGAATAATCGATATAATGCCTTTACAGAAAAAGATTTATTACCAACTTAGTACCGCAACTAAATCTATTATTAAAAATAAGGATAAATACATAATGATTAGGAAGATCGCTTTATATTCATCTGAAAATGAAATCACCGAATTTGATATCAGCAATATCAAGAATTTACTAGAATTGAATGGAGTAGAGGTATCATATTTCAAAGATTCTGATGATATAGATGCCTATATTCCTGATTGTGTAATTGTTTTTTCACCTCAGGACCCCAAATTAACTCACTTCCCAACCTATGGGCTTCTCAATAAACCTGTTGATGAATATTTAGAATTACCTCGTTTCATAAGAAATATAATGACTTATGATGGCTATTTGACTTTATCACCTGAACTAGAAGTGGCTATAAAAGATCTAATGTTTGCCACTCGAAAGCTAGATACTGAAGTTGTAAAATTTGATTTTACTCCAATAACAAACTTTAAAATCCCTTCTCTCGATGACATTAGACTTCAATATTTTGAACCTATATTCTCAAAAACCATTTTCGAAGATGCGCTTAATTATATAGAAAAAAATATTTCAAATTTTGATATTCTTACATCCGAATTGAGATTTAATTCATCTACAAACCTCATCAAAACTAAAAGTGAATTATTAAAAAAATATAGTCAGAATGGTGTAGTTTTATGCTTAGATTCATGTGATGATGAAAATACTCTATTTTCAAATAGAGTACTCGAAAGTATTGCCAGTGGCGCCATAACCATCACACCTTACTCTAAACTATTGCACTCATATTTTAGCGATAATCTTCTTTACATATCTCCCAGTGCTTCATGCAAAGAGCTTACAAAAGAAATCAAACACCAACTAACTTGGATTAAAAACAATCCTGATCTTGCTATCGAGAAAGCCAAAAATGCTCATAAAGTTTATTCTGAAAAGTTT
>CAIQCE010000247.1 GCA_903870185.1 uncultured Gammaproteobacteria bacterium | reverse complement strand
TTACTTTTTTTATTTATAAAACTTCAGTTGCTTCGCATAGCCGCTCTGCGTAAGAAAATGCAGCAATTTTTACCCAAGAAGACCTGATGATAAACAGCCAGAAAAATAAGATAACCAATAATAAAGCCGACGCATACAAGAAGTTGATTGGATAAAAGGACGCGTCCCATGTTTTTGTCTGATACCACCAGAACAAGTAATTCCCTATCAGTAAAACAGATGTCAGTAATAGTCCTATACTTTTCAATGCCCATAAATTTCTTCTAAAGCCATAACTAACATTATCTTTAAAGAGCAAGGCAAATGATTTAGTATCTCTTGTTTTAGAAATTAAATATTTGGTCCAGGCTCTGTATACCTCATCTGCCTGTTCCGGATTGCTTACTTCCATAACTGCATGAGGCACTACGGTAACAGGACATACTGTTTGCAACTTTGTATGGTATCTCTGTTTGGTATGGACGTCTATGGACTTGTTTGACAACCGCAGGAGCTGCGTTGTTGGAGAACCTCCCCAACTATACCAGAGTAAAGGTTCTTTGATTTTGCCTTTATCTCTTCCCAATTGGGAAAACAGGTAAATAAGAGCTCCCACAATACCCAAAGAAGTAAAAAAGTGCAATGGGGTTTTGAATTCAAAAGTGTAAATAATGCCTAGAAAGATCAAAGGCATAAACAAAATAATAACAGGGTAAAAACGTGCTTTTATAGTGTAGTTATCAAACATAGATTTTCATTTTAAGAGAAAACGTAAGGAAGTATTTTTTCTTTTGTTACTATAACTGAAATCGTTGGGATGCCAATGTCTTCGTTTTTAGGGAATAACTCATGTACAGTACGTATATCCTGTGTGCTTGGCGACTCCATATTCATCGGATGGGTATGCCACTCACCAATATATTGAATCATGTTTCCTGACCGTTCTAAAAAAATGTTTATATTTTCCTTCAATCCTTGTGTTCCTCTGATAAAACTGCTTGCTGTCCCTTTGCTGTCGGCAGGGGCTTGCAGAATATCAAATACGTGAACTGATTTCGTTTTATGGCTGGTCATGCCAATCAATACGCCACCTGTTTCCCTGGGTGCATGTAAATTGCAAATACCGATCAGTCTTTGCACTAAGCCACTTATAAAACGCAATTCCCATCCACTATCCAACAGACAATTGAAGCAGTCAAAAGGAGGAACCCATTCGCATGAATCTTTTATTTCAGAATTAGGCAATAATCTGCCGCAGCTTACATAAAGCAGTCCTTTGGTAGACTCGCTAACATTTGCGGTATGAAGAATTCTCGAAAAACCAGCAGCATGAAAAGAGATAATATCGTCCGGCATGACAACAGTATTTGAGCTGCAGCCCATTCCGATATCGAGGGTCTCAATATCTCGTCTGACGTCTGCTTTTCGCCACTGTTCCAAATCTTTGTTCACCATTGACCTGAAGTATGCCAAGTTAACAAGATCGTCTAATCTCGGGTTACGGTTCTTTCCTTCAATATAAAACAATCCCAGCCGGCCCTGGTCTGCCAATTCTCCGCGCGCTATTGCGATTTCTTTCGAAAATTTCTTTTGTACCAGCCAATTCTGTGTATTGATGGAAGCGGTTGTATCCACCAACAAATCATAAGGGTCGAGCAATGCATCGGAAAGAAAATGGGCGGCCCTAGGGTAGGCAAGAAAATTCCTTTTGAGATCAGTTGTATACATCTTTTTTAACTCTGCAACCAATGCTTCTGCTTTGTTTTGCCCTATATGTGATGAATAGAGTGCGTGTCTCACCATATTATGAGTCAACAAT
>CAIQCE010000246.1 GCA_903870185.1 uncultured Gammaproteobacteria bacterium | reverse complement strand
TTGTCACCTTTATTATTAGTTAGAGATGAACTCAATGGGCTCGTGATTATAGCGGATGGTTATCACCGGTTATGCGCCATCTATCAGTTTGATGAAGATGCTATGATTCTGTGTAAAATCGTTTAGTTATGAAACGATGTGCTAACTAAGCCGCCAAAGTTGCAAGTACAGGAAATAACACTGACAAGCCATTTGCAATAAACTCTACAGCAATGGCTGCAAGTAGTAAGCCCATTACTCTAGTCACGACATTAATACCTGTCTGCCCCATAAATCCGGCAATTTTTGGAGCAACCAACATTGCCACTAGAACAATCAAAGCGACTGATAGTATCACTGCACTCATTAATAAATAATGTAGCCAAGTATTACCCATGTGCCCATAAACTATAGTTGTGCTAATGGCGCCTGGGCCACTCAACAAAGGAATAGCTAAGGGTACTACTGCAACTGATTCCTTTTCAAAAGATTCTGCCTGTTCTTCTGGTGTATGCCTAGATCTATCAGGGGTTGCATGTAACATTCTTAGCCCCATTAATAAAATGAGTATGCCACCTGCTACACGGAATGCTGGAAGACCAATATTAAAGAAATTCAAAATAGGTTCGCCAGCAAGCAATGAAATCTGTAGCACCATAAACACAGCGCACGCACAAACTAGTGCAGTACGTTTTTTGTCTGCACGCGAGCGAGTAGCCGTTAACGCCATAAAAGTCGGTATAGCCCCAATGGGATTAACGACAGATATAAGCCCCGCTGATAGTTGAATATATTCGTTCCAATTTTGCATGAGTATTATATTAAAGTTAATTCATGAGTTTTTTAATTGAAGCATTAGATATTTTTGGATTAGCACCTTCATTACTGGCAACCATTGCTCCTAATGCACAAGCAAAGTCTAGGGCATGTTGTGGCTGCTCATTAACTAATAATTGACTCAATAATCCTGCAAGAAAAGAATCTCCGGCACCAACAGTATCAGCTACACAAATTTGATAACCACTGTTGAAATAAAGTTGCTCATTGTAATACAAAACTGCGCCATGAGGGCCTTTTGTAACACAAATGCTTTTTGCTTGTGTTTGCTCGGCTATAAAAAATATATTTTCTTCTAAGGTACAAAAAGGAGAGTTTAAGTAGCCGCAAATTTCATACAGCTCATCATCGTTAAATTTAATAAAGTCAGATTGCCTCATTAGATTGATAAGCAATGCTTGGCAATAAAAAGGTGCTCGAAGATTAACATCAAATATTTTATAGGGTGCTAATTTAAGTAATTTTTGCAAGCTGATATAAGACCGTTCATCTCTACAAACCAAACTGCCAAAAACGATTGCATCGGCATTTTTTATCGCATTGGTAACTGCCGCAGTCACTTCAATGTTATCCCAAGCGACTGGGTAATTGATGGTATAAGAAGCAGAGCCTTTTTCATCTAAACCTATGAGTACTTCGCCTGTAGCCAAAGTATCGTCTATTTGAATAGTTTCTGTGGAAACATGATTGGATTGAATAAAGCTTAATATTTCATTTCCCAAAGCATCATTGCCAATTTTACTGATAATTTGTGCCTCAAACCCTAATGTAGCTAATCTCAATGCCACATTCAAAGGTGCTCCACCTATTTGTCTGTAAGTAGGAAAAACATCAAACAAGACTTCTCCAAAACATAGGAAATTAATATTCATATTTACACGGTCTTTGAAAGGCTTATAAGAAAATCTTTAAATGTTCTTGGTATGGTTAAAATTACTATTTAAACGGTATAACTAAAGCCAAAATAATTGATATTAGGAGATTTTATAGAGATTGACTGCTTATATTCACTTTTTTTGTCGTCTGGCTCAACAAAGTATGTTCCTGTACAACAGTATTTTCTTTTTAATACAATTTATATGCTAAGAGTATACGCAGACATAATTAGCATATTTTCTTTCAATAAGTGAACAGTTAATTTGAATAGGGACTTTAGTCCTCCAATTTGATAATTATATTATCAAGCCTAAAGTTGTACTATTAATATGGTATTATGCAATGTGGCGTGTAGTAGTAATGCACGTAATAAATTTTAGCTACCAGTTATCAAATTAGGAATTTAAACATGAGGTTGTTATTTTTTTTCATTTTCTATATTTTTTCAATTACAGCAAATGCAAATGTTCAAGCTGATGACAAAGCTAGTGCTTTTAGAGCACTTGATTGGCATGTGGGGCCCCAAATTGAGAATATTGCTTCAAAGGCAACAATTAAAACAAATAAAACAAATTCCTTTCTTGATGAGAATAACAGTAAAAAATATCTTGAACTAACTGGGAATATACCTGAGCCTGGGAATTTTGTCTTGGTATCCAATACAGAATATTGGTGGGCTGTTTTTTCATTTAGTTCAATTGGTTACGTAAACGATGATGAAAAAATTGATCCTGATGCACTTTTAGAACAACTTAAAAGCAGAGACGTAAGCGATAACGAGGAAAGAAAAAAACTAGGTCTACCAATACTTAATACTCTGGGTTGGTATATTCCACCTCATTATGATATTGAATCTAAACATCTGGAATGGGGGTTACGTGTACAAAGTGGTGATCATGAAATCCTTAACTATACTATTCGCTTTCTTGGCAAAACAGGAGTCATGAGTTTAATACTTGTTTCAAGTCCTGAAAGTTTAGCAGCAGATGTAAAATCGTTAAAAGCTTCCCTTTTAGGTTTTAGTTTCAATAATGGTGAAAGTTACGCAGAATATAAAGAAGGGGATAAAGTTGCTGAATATGGATTAGCCGCTCTTATTGCTGGTGGTGCAGCAGCTGTTGCATCAAAAAAAGGTTTTTTTAGTATAATAGCTGCATTTTTTTTGGCAAGTTGGAAACTTATTGTTTTTGCAGTAATAGGAATCTTTTCTTTTATTGGTTCTCTCTTTAAAAGAAAATAATGAACCTATCTTTTGAAATGTTATTGGTTATTGG
>CAIQCE010000245.1 GCA_903870185.1 uncultured Gammaproteobacteria bacterium | reverse complement strand
GGTCTCAATTTAGGGGAGCTAACTCGCCCTATTTTACAAAATTCTTTAGCGCCAGCCACCGTATAAAAAGAGCCAAAAACAATCACCCTATCGTGAGATTGAACGTTGCTCAATGCGGCTTCCATGGCCTCTAACACCGATCCAAAAGTATAACAGTTTTCCTGTCCACGTGCTCGAATTAACTCAGCCACTTCTGTTGCATCAGCTGCACGCGGCACTCTCAGATTAGCAACAAACCATTCATCAATAACAGGCCAAATTTCATCAATTATACGAGGAATATCTTTATCTTTTAAAACCCCAAATACTGCAATCGTTTTTCCATTGATAGGTCGGGCTTCTAATCTATCTGCTAAATATCGAACTGCATCTGGATTATGAGCCACATCTAAATATAACTGAGCATTTGAATATTCAATTTTCTCAAACCGACCTTCTAACTCAGCATCCACCAATCCTACATTAATCGCTTCTTTATTAATGGGTAATCGATCCATCAATAATTGAGTTACCATTAAACAAGCAGCTGCATTCTGAAGTTTGAGCTTTGGCACACTGAGATTAATATATTCTGATCGAGCACTCCAATTCCAAGTTGAACCCATGTCATCATAAAAATAATCTCGATTTAAGCAGTAAAGAGGTGTTCCTAGAGTTTCAGCCCGTTCAATGACGCTTTTTGGAACTTTAAAATCACCACAAACGGCTAATTTATTGGGTTTAAAAATACCGGCTTTTTCAGCCCCAATTGCTTCTCGGGTTGTTCCCAAATATTCCATATGATCCATGCCAATAGATGCAATTAAAGCCACAGCGGCATCAACAACATTGACTGCATCCAAACGCCCACCTAACCCCACCTCTAATAGCAAAACATCTAAATCAAATTCACGACAAATTAACAGAATCGCGAGAGTGGTAAATTCAAAATAACTGAGTGAGGCTTCTCCTCGCTCTTCATCAATCAATTCAAATGCATTAGTAAGTGAGATATCATCAATTTCAGAATTATTAATCCGCAAACGTTCATTAAATCTAAGTAAATGGGGCGAAGTATAAGCTGCAACATTGTAACCTGCAGCCAAATAAATTGATTCTAAAATTCGAACGCAGGAACCCTTACCATTAGTCCCTCCGATCGTGATAACCGGGCAAGGGAAATGAACAAGATCGAGACGTTCTGCAATTGGAAGGATTCTATCGAGACTTAAATCAATTTCAGAAGGATGCAATTTAGAAATAGAATCCAGCCACTCATCCAAAGTTTGAGCTGACTCTAAATCTTGATTTTTATTTTGCCACACTGGTTCGTCCTTGTAATAGTTGTTAGGCCGCGCTGCGCTTGGCACTAACCTACGCAAAGCCACTTTTGCAGGTCGCTTCAGGCGTGTCGAAAAAAAAGTTAGGCCACGCTTTGCTTGGCATCAACCTGCGCCAAGCAAATCTGTCGCGTCAATTTTGCTAATAGATGAGCTATCCGAGTTTTCATTTCTCGGCGATCGACAATCATATCGATAGCTCCGTGTTCCAATAAAAATTCACTGCGTTGAAAACCTTCCGGCAATTTTTGGCGAATGGTTTGCTCGATAACGCGAGGCCCTGAAAATCCAATCAAAGCTTTTGGTTCTGCTATGATCAAATCCCCAAGTGTTGCCAAACTTGCCGAAACTCCTCCCATTGTGGGATCAGTCAAAACTGAAATATAAGGAATTCGAGCTTCCGCCAATTTCGCCAAAACTGCACTGGTTTTAGCCATTTGAAATAATGAAAAAATCCCTTCCTGCATTCGAGCACCTCCACTAGTCGAAAAACAAACCAATGGAATTCGTTGCGCTATTGCCGTTTGTGCTGCAATCGCAAATCGCTCACCTACTGCGGCACTCATCGAGCCCCCAATAAAATCAAATTCAAAACTCGCAGCAACCAACTCGATTCCTTCGACCTTCCCTTTCATAACAATAAGAGCCTCTCGCTCATTACAATTCTTCTGAGCAGCGCTCAATCGGTCCTTATATTTTTTAGAATCTTTAAATTTCAAACGATCAACTGCTTCCACATGCACGGCTAATTCTTCACGACCCTCAAGGTCCAAAAATTGATTAAGTCTTTTACGGGCACTCACTCGAAGATGGTGGTTACATTTTGGACAAACTTCTAGATTACGCTCAAGTTCGATGCGATACAAAACAGCCAAACAGGCAGGGCACTTACTCCAAATACCTTCAGGAACCCCTTTTTTCTCAAAGCTTTTGATCTTAGGCAATATCTTCTTAAACCAACTCATTTATAAAATTCCCATTTAAATCAAGTAATTAAATAATATTAGCGTAAAACTTAGGCTATAAATTTGAAATCAAGTTTGCCATGATAACAAAAATCAGCCCAAAAAGAACGGGCCCGATGGAGTCTCAGGCAACCCAAATTCTAAAGGGTAGCCAACTTTGACCAAATATAGCCCCTCTGCAGGAGCCATAATCCCCGCTTTTGTTCGATCTAAGAGTGAGAGCACCTCTTTTGCCCAGCTCACAGGGCGCAAACCTGCCCCAATTTCCAACAATACACCGACCATATTACGCACCATATGATGCAAAAAAGCATTAGCCTTAATTTCAATGACCAGCATTTCACCCTGACGCTTAACGGTTAAACTATAAAGATTGCGTATAGGTGTTTTAGATTGGCAATTTGCACCTCGGAAAGCACTAAAATCATGCGTACCTATCCAATCTTGGGCGGCCTCTTCCATTTTTTCAGCCTCTAAGGGTCGGTAATGCCAAGTAATGGCATTGGATAATAAACCTGGGCGAGAGCGATTATTGATAATCAAATATCGATAAGTCCGGGAGAAAGCGCTGTAACGCGCATGAAAAGTACTTGAAACCTCTTGCACCCATTTCACACTGATATCAGCTGGCAAATATCGATTCGTTCCCATCATCCATGCATAAGAACTTCGATGAGATGAGGTGTCAAAATGAACAACTTGTTCAGTTGCATGAACCCCAGCATCTGTTCGACCGGCACAGATTACCGATACAGGGTGATCTGCCACTTCTGAAAGCGCATTCTCCAAACAGGACTGAACCGTCACCAAAGCATTCTGTGACTGCCATCCATGATATTGACTACCATTATAGCTCAATGCCAAAGCTAATCGCTCAGAACCACTCATCGTCCACTAGGGATCTTAGTCAATAAATCACGAGCTTCTTGTCGTTGCTCTGCATCACCTTTTGCAGAAACATTCTCCAAGACCATTCGTGCACCGGCATAATTTTCCATAGCAATATAAGCTCTTGCTAAATCTAATTGAGCAGGAATACCTTCAGAACTACCCATGAAATCATATTCATTTTTCGTATCATCCAGAGAATCATGATTTTCTGACTGAAGATCTGAAGGTCTGACCACGACTAATTTTGGAGGTTTTCTATGACGACGAAAATGGCGAACAATTGCTAAAAGCATTAATAATACCAATGCACTCAACAATAAAAGTAATTCATCCGTATTATTAAAAAATTGAATCAACTGAGTCCAAAAATGAGTGAGAGTTTCTGAACTCAAATGATTGATCGCTCGCTCATGTGTATTGAGTTCCGATTTATTCAGCTCTAGTTGCTGATTCAATACCTTAAACACGCCAGCCAGTTGCTCAATTTCAGCTTGAATAGCCAAAGTTTTCTGCTGTAATACATCCACCTGCTGCCGAGTTTCTTGCTGAAACAACAAATAGCTTTGTTGAAGTTGTATCATCTGATCTTCTAAATCTTGAATGTGTCTCGTAGAGTTGGCCTGCTGATGTTTAAGAGTAGCAACCTGTGGCTGAATCACAGGCGCTGCTGCGGGTAGAGCCGTCACTACAGGCAAGGCTGGAGCGGCCGCTAGAGCGCTATCAGCCTGCTCAAAAATCTGAACTGGTGGCTTCTTGGAGTCAACAGGGGAATCCTTTGCAGAAACAAGCTCTGCTTGCGCTAAAAGTGGAAATAGGGCTATCATGAAACAGAGTATTCGAGCCTTCATAGAACAATCTCCTTGGAAATCACTTAATTCAACAGGGCTGAAAGCTTGCCATATTTATCCCAGAACAGCAATTAGTGCTAATGTAGCAAATGTCTTAAATGTAGGTTAGTCCCAAGCGCAGCACGGGCTAACGTTATCTTGTTTTGTTGTTGGCCCGCGCTGCGCGCGGGACCAACCTACAATTGAGCCAAATCGTCGCCCCTGAGAAACACAACCTAAATATACACATAGAGAGGTCTACCATGTGGAAGAAATCTCAAACTCAAACGGTATTTTTATTAGCGCCCCTGGTCTTGATATCAGCCCTGGCGCAAGACATCTATGTGCCGACTCTGCCAGATATCGTCCATTCATTTAATACCACCCCTGGTCGCGTACAATTGACCTTAAGCTTATTTATGGTATTCACAGGATTATCTCAATTAATTATTGGACCATTGTCAGATCAATACGGAAGAAGACTGCCTGCTTTGTGGAGCACTGGTTTATATGTGCTAGGCTCCCTACTCTGTAGCCTAGCACCCAGCATCAATATTTTAATTTTAGGTCGGATTATTGAAGCCATTGGAGGTTGTGGAGCACTTGTGATTTCATTCGCTATTGTAAGGGACTGCCATTCCGGTCAAAAGGCCTCTAAAATTTTTAGCTATATTAATGCCGTAGTTTGTATTTCACCTTTAATCGCTCCATTTCTAGGGGCTTCTTTGAACTTACTATTTAACTGGAGAGCTCCCTTTATTTTTCTGACGCTCATTGGGGCATTCACATTTTTAATTTTAAAATCAAAATTCAAAGAATCTCAAAATCCACAAAATAAAGTCAAACTTAATTTAAAATTATTTAAACGTTATTACAAAATCCTCAATAATATTAATTTCATCACCTACGGATTCTGCGCAACCTCAGGTCTCACTGTCTTTTTCACCTATTTCTCTAGCTCCCCCTACTTATTAATTTCAGATCTCCATGTTCCAGAATCACATTTTGGATTTTATTTCGCATTAATCGCAGCTCTTTCATCATCAGGCAGCTTAACCGCAGCTCATATGATTTCAAAAATTAGTATATTTAAATTAATTCTATTAGGCAGCATTGGAATGCTTTTAAGTGCAGCATTAATGATCAGCTGGTATTTAATAGCAGGGCTGAGCCTAACTGGATTTTTAGTGCCGATGGGGATGGCGGGGTTTAGTTGCTCATTACTTTTTGGTGCGGGGGCTGCAGGTGCTCTTGAACCCTTTGGTGATATGGCTGGAACCGCTGCAGCTTTATTAGGGGCTTTTGAGTTTATGACAGCAGCCATCATTGGAACATTTGTCTTACAATGGGAGGTTCATTCTACCTTACCTTTGGGATTAACCGTTTTAGTATTGGGTATTGTTAATTTATGCATTTGTGGTGTTTATTATAAGAAAAGCAAAAAATAGCTTGTTTTATTGAGTCACCAGTCGCTTGGCGCCAAGCCATCGTCCCCGCGCGGGCGGGGATCCAGTTAAATCAGGCCTGATAAAAAAGAATGTTAGGCCGCGCTACGCTTGGCACTAACCTACTTTTTAGTAGCATTCAAAACATCCGTTAATTCTTTCACTGCCCGCGTTAAATACAATACCTCTGTTTCACGAAGCTGATCGAGTTTTTTATGTAAAAGCTCGATTTCTAATTCCGCTTTGATATTCACTTGATAATCATTTTGCGCGAACTTTCGATCAATATCTTGCTGACGATTTTGGCTCATCATAATAAAAGGTGCCGCATAAGCTGCCTGAAATGAAAGCGCCAAATTGAGCAAGATAAAGGGATAAGGATCCCAGTGATTAACATAGGCCGATATATTTATTAGAATCCAAATGAATAACAAAGTAGATTGAATAATAATAAATTTCCATGAACCAATCATGGCGGTTACAGCATCGGCAAAACGCTGCGCCAATGTTAATTTAACACTTATCTCAGGTGATTCATCATTGGCCTGGCGATATGCTTGACGTAAATTCCTAAGTTCCTCAAGGAGATGTTTTTCTTTTTTTTGTAGATCAGGTGCCTGCTCTACGAATCCATTCGTACTCATAATGCTTCCTCACTGCCTCAAGGGCTCTATATATTCCAATATTTGTTTAGTTAACCAAGATCTCTTTTTTAAATAAAAATAAGAACCTAAAAACCCTAAATGTCCTCCCTGTGAACTCAATCGTAATTCCATATTTTCTGCTAGTTCCGATTCTGTTGGGATAGAAGCCTTCGGAACAAAAGGGTCATCTTCTGCATGAATAATCAAAGTAGGCACTTTAATTTTATGAAGCAAAGATCGACAACTACTCGTTTGATAATAACTTTCTACATCTTCAAATAAATGCAAAGGAGCTGTGAGTTTTTGATCGAATTCTCTCAGATTTTGTATCTCATTTAATTGCTTCATTGTAACAGGCATGTCAAATCCAGCATTAATTTTCTCTCGAATTTTTTCCTTCATCGATTTCAACAATCGACGCTGATAAAAAAGTGGAATTTGATCAACAGAAGCCGATAAATCAAAAGGAACTGAAACAGCAACAGCAGCACTGAAGTAACTGCTTGGAAAGTAATGCTCACTCAATTCACTTAAAGACTTCAAAAGTACGCTAGCGCCCAAAGAAAACCCTATCCCAACCATATTAACCCCGGGATTTTGCATTCGAATACTGGCCGCTGCCATTTCCAAATCTTCGCTATCACTCGCGGCATAACCTCTTGCCAATTGATTCATTCTACCGCTACAAGTCCTAAAATGCATCACTACGACTCGCCAACCTTTGGTCATCAGGGGCTCTACGAGTGCCGTAATATAATGCGCATGAATACCTCCTTCTAGCCCAGGCATTAAAACGGCAATAGGTCCCTCAGCTTGATTACCAAACCAACAAAGATCTACAAAATCGCCGTCCGGCAGTGATAATTCTTCCCAAAAAGTAAATGTGCTAAGCCTCGCCCTTCCCAATACTGCAAAACTCGTTTGTAAAAGAGGATGTTTCAACCACCAGGGGGCATTAAAGGAGCTTTTAATAATTTTTCCAGCCATCATTAATTCCATAAGATTTTTTGCAAAGCCATAGCGATCAACAATAACGCAAATCCACGCTTAAGCCCAACCAAAGGCACCTGCTTAGAAAGTCTAGCTCCAAAAAATGCCGTTATAATTCCAACTGGGCCTGCAATCCAGACAATATCCCAATGAACAGAACCCAAGGAATGCGAAAGACCCAGCACACCTAGAATATTCCAGCTTAAAGTTCCTATTACAGCGGCTGCAAAACTTGTCAAAGCACTTAAAGCCACCGCCTCAGAGGCTGTTAATTGGCAACGTAATAAATAAGGGAAAGTCAAAACCCCTCCACCAATCCCCAAGGAACCGGCTAAAATTCCAATGCCAGTATAAACTATTTTTTGTTGATAGAGAGGAGGGGCTGATCGATGACTCTGCTTAGTCGGAAACCAAAGTCTAAAAGCCATTACGATGATCAATACAATAAAAAATTTCATCAAAATTTCATAAGAAAGATGTTGCGCGATTAACACACCTAAAATTACACCCAGGATTAAAGTAGGAAGCGTCCGAAAAAAAATATTTAATTTTAGATGTCCATGATAATGATGTGTAAAAGCTGAACTCAAACTCGTCAACATCATCATTGCCAAAGAAGTGGCAATGGCTGCCTGCATGGCCTCTGCTGGCCCCAAGGACTGAAATTTAAAGAAAACTAAAAGGCTGGGCACTACAATCACACCACCCCCAATCCCCAGTAATCCCGAAACTAAGCCAGCAAAAACACCCATAATGATATAGAGAATTAAAAACAACACTAATTTCGTCCTTCTAATGAATAACGCATAATAACTGCATCTGTTCGATGCCCTGCTCGTTCATAATAATTTTTTCTCAAACCCACCACTTCAAAACCTTGTCCGCCATATAAAGCTATTGCTGCCGAATTTCCAGCATCAACCTCCAAGAATATTTTTTTTCGTTCTAATACTTCTGAATGCTGGAGACAGGTTTTTAATAAGCGAACAGCCAATCCTTTTCGCTGATGAGATCGTAAAATACCTAAATTTAAAATTTCAACTTCGTCAGGTTTCAGCCAAAAAATGATAAAGCCAACAATCAAAGACCCTTCGATCATGACCCAATTTCGATAAGGCTCTTTAAAACAACTTTTAAAAAGAGAGGAATCCCAATCTGAATAATGCCCCTCTTTAGCAATAGCGGTAACAGTCTCAATTTCTTCAATACCCATTGGGCGAATTAAATAAATAGAATTTATTTTAGGGGTTTGAGTTGTTTCCAAAGTTCTGCCTTGAGTGAGGGTTGCTTAAGCAATTCTTCCAAAGAACCGCCAATAATTACGCCTTGAAAACCATTCGAATCAGCTAAAGACTTTAATCGAGCTGCTAAGTGATTACCTAGAATAACTAGCGTACAATTTCCATCTGCTTTTGGCAGTGTTGCCAATTCCACGGCCGGTAATGAATCAGGAGACAATGCCTTCACAATCGCAGAAAACAAAGCCTGTTCCTCAGAAGAAATAATTTCTGCTATTAACCAAAGCCTAGGTCTTCCTTCCTGATTTAAAATGGAATAACCCCAAAAAATATTCTCATTTAATGCTTCCGAGGTACGAAGCCGCCACCCTTGAATCCCCATGGCTTGTAAATAATCAGGCTGTGAATACTCCTGAATCACTGAGTTGATCCCGGCAAAGTCTGAGTATTGGAAGTAGCCTGAACCTGTACTTGTGGATCTGAAGTAGATCCTGGCAAAGTCTCTGTATCGGATGTCGCCTGAATCTGTGCCTGAGGTTCTGAAGTAGATCCTGGCAAAGTCTCTGTATTAGCCGTAGTGTCAATTGGAGCCGATGCTGCGGGGGCAGCAGAAGATACCTGAGAAGACATCGGCATTTGCCAATGTGCAAAAGATTTTTGAATGTTGTTCATTAAACAATCATCTGGCTCAGTTCCTGCAGGAGAATCGGTTCCATTAATTTTATGTCCCAATAAATCCACGCACCAGCAAGACCGGTCCATAGGACTACATTGCTGCGGAAAATAAGCTCCAGCAAAATTACATTGAGGGTAAGCAGCCAGGGTATTTTGCTCTATCGAAGCCTTTTGCGCCAATACACAAGGAGTCAGCTCTCGGGTCGTAAAGCTATATTTCACCATATAACCAAGGCCCATTACCATCATCACAACCATCAATATCTTCATGAATTTGCTCATTTAACTGTCCTTATTGATTCTTAAAAACCTAAAGAGTACCCTAAACCGCGACCGTAGAGATTATACAACAACCCTGCTACCATAGGGTACTTTTTCATCAACAAGTTAAGAGCATCCAGATGGATTGTATTTTTTGCAAAATAGCCCAAGGCGAGATTCCTACCCGGTTAGTTTATGAGGATCCCAAGATAGTCGGCTTCCACGACAATAATCCTCAAGCACCTACCCATATCTTGCTGATCCCTAAAGCCCATATCAGCACTTTGAACGCTCTTGAAAAAGATCACGCCTTATTGGTCGGTGAAATGGTTTTTAGCGCAAGCCAAATTGCCAAAGAATTAGGAATTGATGAAGAAGGTTATCGAGTGGTTTTAAACTGCAATTCACACGGCGGACAAAGCGTCTATCACATTCATTTGCATCTGCTCGGTGGTCGACAGATGCACTGGCCTCCAGGGTAAATCATGTCTAAATTAGATCATTCTACAATTGAACAATACTTCAGTGAAATTATCGAAACGATGGGAGATGACCCTAGGCGCCAAGGTATGGCTGATACCCCTAAGCGTGCGCGCCAAGCCTTGGAATTCATGACTCGAGGCTATCATCAAGATTTAGATAGCATTATCAATGGTGCCCTATTTGAATCCACGATGGATGAAATGGTAATCGTCAAAGACATCGAGCTTTATTCCATCTGTGAACACCATTTATTACCCTTTATCGGCAAATGTCATGTTGCCTATCTGCCAAATGGAAAAGTCTTGGGGCTTTCAAAACTAGCTCGTATTGTGGATTTTTATGCTCGACGCTTTCAAATTCAGGAGCAACTCACCAAACAGATCGCTGATTGCATCGCCTCTGTCACTTCTGCAAGAGGGGTCGGTGTAATTATAGAGGCTCAGCATCTTTGTATGATGATGCGCGGGGTACAAAAACAGAATTCTAAAATGACGACTTCAATGATGCTAGGAGCGTTTAGAGATTCAGAAAAGACACGGGCTGAGTTTTTAAGCTTGGTGAAGTAGAACTAACTTCTCTGTCTTTGCGCTTCGTATAAGGCAATTGCAGTCGCGACAGAGACATTTAAGCTACTGACTGTGCCCTGCATCGGGATTTTAACTAAGAAATCACAAAGCTCTTCTGTTAATCGGCGAAGACCATTCCCTTCCCCACCCATCACCAACACGATATTACCTTTAAGATCAGCATCGCCTAGATTCAATGTCGCCTCTGCTGAAGTCCCAACCAACCAAAAACCCTGCTCTTTTAGAGAGCGAAGGACTCTAGCTAAATTCGTGACCTGAACAAAAGGTGTCGCCTCAGAAGCTCCACAAGACACCTTGCGAACCACCGGCGTCATACCGACTGAATTATCTTTAGGGGCAATGACTAAACTAGCTCCTAAAGCATTCGCACTGCGCAAACAAGCACCTAAATTATGAGGGTCTTGAACCCCATCCAACACTAATAATAGTTTTGGATGATCCCCTGCCAGTAGCGGGGCTAAGTCCCCTTCCCCATAGCTCGGTAAATTGTGACACTCAGCAACAATACCCTGATGCTGCAATGACTCAGCCAATTGATCTAGCTCAGGGCGAGTGCTTAATAGCAGCTTGATTCCCTGCACATCCGCCATATTCAACAATTTCTGTAATCGCTGATCCTGCCGACTTTCTTGGCAATAAACAGCCTTGATTAACTCTGGGTGAGTCTCAATTAATGCTTGAACTGCATGTATTCCATAAATTAAATGTTTCATGCCGGCATCCTACCAGATATTTTCAGTCTAAACATCCTGCTCGGATGTCTTTAGAGAAGACTGTAATTTCATAAAAATCAGGCTATACTGCCGAAAGAACTTAAACTGGCAAAAATCAGAGGAGCATTGACCATGTATGAACACAGATTTGGGCAATTTGGATTAGGCGGCCTCTTAGTCCGAGGGCGCACTGAACCCCTTAGACGAAGAGCTAAGCCACTTCTCGGTGCACTAGCGATTGCCGGAGGTTTAGCCACTATCGCGATAATCTTTGCCATTATATGGGGGCTAAAAAGTCTTGGATCTCCCGCCATAAAAGCCGCTTTTTCAGTGGTTCCTGGCCTCGAAATAGCGGCGATGTTTATCACCATAATAGCTGTCAGTTTAACAACACTCTTTCTGCTTCATGCCCTACTTGAAGATGGGACCTCAACCTATGATCCCTTAGGAGCAACAACTCCTACTCAAAACCCAAGAACTCAACATGCACGAAGTCCTGCTGGTAGTGGACCAACGGCCGGACCTGCTGCTACCGTGGTGGTTAGAGAACATGTTGATGCTGAAGCTGCTCCATTGGTAGAGGCTCATGCCGCTAGCTCTGCACAAGTGCCTACTGGAAAATCAGCTTAATTCAAATGATAAAAAATTGTTGGACTGCGCTTTGCTTGACACCAACCTACAAAAGATAGCACAGGAAATACACCATGCCATTTCGAATCTCCTTTGGTACAGGCGGCATAAACAACCCCAACCCACTCGGACCCTATGGAAATAATTCAGGCGATTTCGTTCCCTATAAATTAAGGGATAAGGTGAATCGAAAACTACTCTATGCTGCATTAGCATTTGCGGCCATCGTTATTGGCTTTGCAATCGTATGGGGTTTAATGGAAACAAACTCTCCCATACTCCATGCTGCATTTTCAAGTGTTCCTAACTTATTAGCTGCTTCATTATGCATCACCATAGCTGCAGCTTTTATATTTGCAATACTACTAATGCATGCTTTTTGTGAAAAAGATTTAGATAGCATTTCTCCATCTGGTGCTGTTTTTGAAGCCTCTACCACCTATAGATTCAACCTCGGAAGAAAAAATCCTACAGTTGCCGATGCTCCTACAATAGAACCAACTGCTCAAAT
Organism: uncultured Gammaproteobacteria bacterium; assembly: GCA_903870185.1. Taxonomy (GTDB): domain Bacteria; phylum Pseudomonadota; class Gammaproteobacteria; order Coxiellales; family Coxiellaceae; genus CAIQCE01. The sequence continues at coordinate 636 of CAIQCE010000245.1, read as the reverse complement.
TCATAATGCTTCATCTGATAAACCAGCAACTGATGCAGAAGAAACTAAAACTAAAACACCTGTGACTGTTATTCGATATTGATAAAGAATCATGTTGTTTTGTTGGGCCGCGCTATCGCTTGGCACCAAGCCGTCGTCCCCGCGCAGGCGGGGATCCAGTTGATAGGTTAGGTCGGGCTGCGCTTTTCAGGCCTGACAATCCCATTCTTTTCTTTTTATAAACCTTGCAAAAAGAATATGTCGATTGGTGGACACGCTTTGCTTTGCCCACCCCACATCTATATAATCATTCCGCTATATAATAAAACCAAAAGGCCCTTACTATGGAAATCTCCTACGAAGAATTTGAGAAAGTCGATTTACGATCCGGCACTGTAATTAAAGCTGAAGAATTTCCTAGAGCTAAAAAGCCTGCCTATAAAGTTTGGGTGGATTTTGGACCCGAAATTGGAGTCAAACAAACCTCAGCCCAAGTCACAGTTCACTACACCTCCGAATCATTAGTTGGCCGACAAGTCATCGGCTGTGTTAATTTAGGCGAAAAAAACATAGCAGGATTTACTTCACAATTTTTATTGGTGGGGTTTCCAGATGAATCAGGTGCAATTTGTTTAGCAACGGCAGATCCGAAAGTAT
>CAIQCE010000244.1 GCA_903870185.1 uncultured Gammaproteobacteria bacterium | reverse complement strand
TAGTCCACCCACTTCATCAAATTCCCAGTAGGCTTCATAAATCAATCGTCGACCCGATACTTTCCGATCAATTTCATCTTCTGTGTACCCTACGGCTTTCATCATTTCTCTCAGCTCTTCGAGTGAAAGAAAATCTTCTGGCGCTTCGGCATCATTATTTGATTTCATTGCTTTATCATACGCCGCATATAATAAAGCAAAATTTTGAGCAGCGGCTACTTTTTCTTCATCAGGCGCCTTATCAGGATGTTTAAAAGCCCCTTTTCTGGCAGCATCTTTAAAAGCTTTTTTAATGGCCTCCATATCTTTGGTTCGAGCTATGCCGAGAATTTGCCAACAAGTGCCTTTGCTTTTTGCAGCCGGTTTACGGTGAGTATGGACTGGTGCTTTATAGAGTGCTAAAGCATCATGGGCAACAGGCGTTAATGGAATCGCTGCTGCGGGTAATGCAGGTGACACCTCTACATGCTGATGAGGTGCTGGTGCGCGTCTTAGCTTTTCTCTCTGCTGCCCTAGAACCGGTTGAACAGGCTGAGAGGCTAGTGCAGGCTTTAAAGTTAAAGTGCTGTTCCAATCTTGAATCGCTTGGTTGCATTTTGGAAATAAAGATTTGGCATTTTGTAATCGACTCATAAAACTGAGTTTCTTTAGCTGTGTCAAAACATCGGGAGCGTTAATTAATAATTTGGGAACAGCTAAAGTACTTCTATTTTGAAAATGCCGAAGGATATCCTCATGCCACTGATTTAAGGCATAATAAGAGGCTAAAGATTGTTTACGCCGGATGGCAGGTGAAAAAACCCAAGACCAAAATTGTTGCCAACGAGGTTTTTCATAATGGGTCTTTAGGTCGCGACGAATTTGAGCGATGGTGAGTTTAGATAATAAAGCCTCATGGGTTTGTCTATTAAACAGCCCAAGAGGTGAATTTTTGTAGCGTTTTAATCTCTCACCTAATTGATTTAAGACTGCATCCAATTTTTCTTTTGGTGTTTGTTTTGCCATCGTCAATTCTCCGTTTAACTTGTCATGACACCCTCTCCCATTGGGAGAGGAGTATTGGTTTATCTTGTACCTGCCCCTCTGCCTGCTGATCTAGCAGATAGTCTAGGCAATTCCTGGGCTGGAGCAGCGGCCTCTGCTGCTGCGGCCGCTGCACTTGTGGCAGCGGCACTGGTAGCACCTCTTGGTGTGGCATAAGTAAATCCTGATGTTCTTCTTTCCACTCCTATTCCAGCTTGAGGTGATCTTGCACTAGCTGCACCAGCTCGAGGATCAGTTGCACCAACACCTCCAGCAGAACCAGCTTGTGGACCTGGTGCAGCAATTCCTGCCTCAGCTTCTACATCTGGCGCCTCTTCTTCAGCTTCTGGAAACTCATCTGGATTCACACCAGCTCTCCGCATTAACAACTCTAGCACTCTCCCTTGACGGTCTACCCTTCTATTCAAAATTGCATTTTCTCTTCTGACATCAGCTGTTTCTGCTCTTGCTACTGCAGTTTCTACCCTTGCCGCTGCAGTACCTGCCCTAGCCTCTGCCATTCCCACCCTAGCCACTTTCGCATCCTCCTGAGCCTCTAAAAGCTTCCTTCTCAACAGATCAATTGCTCTTGCACCTTCACTTTCAATCAACACATCATACTGTTCCCGTGCTTTCACTAATTGCATGGAAGCAACTTGCATAATCGGTGAAGCTTTATAATCACTGACAATTTGCTTGATGGCTCTTAATAAAGTACTTCGACCAAAGAACCCCCATGAACTTTTCTTAAGATGCTCCATTACTCGATCGAAAATTTGAAAGATGTTGTAATTGGCAGTTAACATCTGAAGAACCAATTCCTTAATCGTTCTAATTAACTCCAAGCGTTCTTTTTGCATTTTTTTAGAATAAAAAACACTAGAAAAAAGCTGAGAACCTCTTACATTGGCGCTATCGACATAAGGGATAAATATTTTTTCCAAATCAGCGCCAAATCGTACAATGAGATTTCCTAATTCAGGATCAGGTGATTTGGCGTAAAATGCTTGTGTCAGGATTTCACAAATTTGATTCCAAATGGCTAATTTTACAGGGTCAAATTTGACACTTTCACGAATTGCTAATTTGCGAGAATTCATGAGGTGACCGGGGATTAACCCATCGCCATTTCTTGCTGTCACATCAACACCACTATCTAAAAGATGCCGAACTATTTGAATCATTGGATTTGTTCCATCTGCTGGACCTGTATAGGATTCAATTGGAACATCCAGCAGCAAATGTAGCAAAGTGTTTCGGTGTGCATCCAACGTAGTCGCTACCAATCCTCGATTCACTAATTGCCTAGCTTCTTTAAGTGATAATGAAGGATAAGTGCCCATAAGTATCGCAACCATTGCATCCGGTGAGTCAATAAATGCCACTCTTTCACCTTCCTCTCCTAACATTACCCTCACTCGAAAGCGCATTTCTACAATTGGATACTCAGCTTGATCTTCGACAAAATTTCTATAAATATTGCCGTATCTTGATACTTTTTCTCCTTCCTGTATTAATTTAGCCAATTCTTGACTCAATGATGCCAATTGATCTTGAATAAATCGCCATATCAACATAGGTCGACTATTCAACATCACT
>CAIQCE010000243.1 GCA_903870185.1 uncultured Gammaproteobacteria bacterium | reverse complement strand
TTTAGTCCAGAGGCCAGGATCTTTTTTACCCTAAAAAACTTTCAAAAGTACAGATCAGCAGCTTCCCCTTTAGCGGGAGCTGCTGGAATCTAGGTTAAACACTTGCAGATAAATAAACCTGCCCGTAAAATGAACGGTTTGATGTTCAATTAAGAATGGAATTAAAAATAAATGAGTAAAAACATAGTGGTATTAGGCACTCAATGGGGTGACGAGGGCAAGGGCAAGATAGTTGATTTGCTAACCGACCGAGTGGCTGCAGTTGTACGCTTCCAGGGAGGCCATAATGCTGGGCATACCCTGATCATTGATGGCACTAAGACCATTTTGCGGTTAATTCCATCTGGGATTTTAAGACCTGGGGTTTTAAGCCTGATTGGTAATGGGGTAGTGCTCTCACCTGAAGCTTTACTATCTGAAATTGCCGAGCTAGAGACCACTGGAGTGCCTGTAAGAGAGCGGCTTCGAATCAGTCCTGCCTGCACACTTTTATTGCCCTATCATGTAGCCTTGGATAAAGCTCGAGAAGCCGCTTTAGGCAATGATAAAATTGGAACTACGGGTCGTGGCATTGGCCCCGCGTACGAAGACAAAGTGGCTCGCCGTGGCTTGAGAGTCATTGATTTACTTTATCCAGAATTACTCGCTGAAAAATTGAACAAATTGGCCACTTATCATAATTTCCAATTAGAACATTATTACAAACAACCTGTGCTTGATCCTCAAGTAGTATTAAAAGAATTACTGGAAGCGGCTGAAAAAATCATACCAATGATTGCGAATGTAACGAGTCTATTGTCTGATTTCCGTAAGCAATCTAAGAATATCCTTTTTGAAGGGGCACAAGGGGCAATGTTAGATGTGGATATGGGAACCTATCCCTATGTAACATCGAGTAATACCAGTGCAGGTGCAACCTCTACGGGAACTGGATTTGGTCCTTGTTATTTAGATGCGGTGCTCGGTGTAACAAAAGCTTATGTGACACGAGTAGGGTCAGGACCATTTCCAACTGAGCTTCAAGATCAAGTGGGCCAACATATTGCTGAGAAAGGCAAAGAATTTGGTTCAGTCACCGGTAGGCCTCGTCGATGTGGCTGGTTTGATGTTTTAGTCATGAAGCATTCCATCCAAATTAATAGTTTAAGTGCAATGGCGATGATGAAATTAGATGTATTGGATGAACTCGATACTATCAAAATTTGCACAGGCTATCGTTATGAAAATCAAATCATAAAAGATCTGCCTTTCGATCCCCAAATTTTCCAACAGTGTGAGCCTATCTATGAGGAAATGCCAGGCTGGAAATCGACTACCTATGGAATTAAAGAATACGCCAAGCTACCTCAGGCATTATTAAATTATGTTGCTCGATTAGAAGAATTATGTGGTATTCCTGTGACGATTATTTCAACGGGTCCGGAGAGGGATCAAACGATTATTCTGAAAGATCCATTTTTGTGAGTCTCATTAAATAAATTGGATTGTACGATTACAGCAGGGCGTGGTTTTCCATAATCGCCTTGAAGATTACATACGACTATATCACCACGTTCTAGTTTTATTTCCATCCTGCTGTATCCGTATTTTCTTCCCAGATATTATCCTCTGGATGCTCAGATATACTAGCCCGTAATGATTGTTCTTTTGCAGTTTCAATAAGGGCAGCTTGGGTTGATTTGGCTAAATATTCCTCTATGGCTCGAGTAATAATCCAATTTTTCCCATGATGTTGCTCCTCAGCTATGCGATCTAGCTCATCTCGAAGCTTAATAGGTAGCCGTATGCTGGTTGTGATACTTTGGGGTTCTCTCGCCATTTGAGTCTCCTTTGGTTTGCAACACAAAGTATTGCATATTTGGCTCTTGGAGGTCAACTGCTGGAATTATGGGATGTACGTATTGGGGTTCTGTCGTCATTTGAGTCTCCTGCTGATTGCAACACAAAGTATTGCGTATCTAGCTCAAGCCCCCTATAGCAGTGACTTCAATTTTTTCTTCAGCTGGAGAAGGCGGCACTGTCGTTAGTCGACGTACTCGTGCTGCCGCTGAATTAAACATGGGAGCTGTAGATCCTAATCTAACTTGTAATTTTGCAGCCTGAGTTGGTGCGGGCGTTCTAAATAAAGTCTGTCTGCGTATTGAATCATTTCTATAAACAGGATTAGCTTGTAAGCTCGAAGAACTTCTTCTAACGATACTAATCCGAGGGGAGCTTATCGGTGAAACGGTCGGCACGTTTCTTTGATCCAACGGCGTTTTAATCTGACTTTTTCGCGGGAATCGTCTACAAGGAGTTAAATCTAAATAAGGGCCGAGTTGTTCTCTTTCTTCAGCACTCAAATTAAGTTGAGTTTGATTTAAAGCCCACCGAGCCTGTTGACGAATCCAGGCATTTCTAGAACAGAACAGCCGGCTTTGATTCATTTTCAAAAGATGAATTAATCCTAGTAATTGAATACCAAAACGACTTTCTCGACCTTTGATGGCTTGCGCTTTAAGAGTTGGATTTTGGGTATTAGTAATAATATCCAATAAAATGGGAATCATTCCATACTGAAAACGCCAATCGGTTTTTTTAGCGGCGATTGTTTGAAGTTTCGTTAATTCATCAACGTTTTCTTTGGCTTTAGCCACACTCGTTGTTAATTCTAATAAGCTGATATACCAGGCTGAAGGAATATCAAAAGCTAATTTTCTTAAGTCAGCCACTAAAGCTCCTGGTGAAAGCAAATGGGTGGCACTTGCTTGACATAAGAGTGCTAAGGTATTGGTATCAGCCACACAGACCAAAGCTTCTTGTGCACTTTCTAATTCATACAAAATTTCAATTTCTTCGCGTCGTGTTTGTTTGAGGCGTGCTATTAATTGGCTCAAGCGATTATAATAAAGTTCTTTCGTCTCTTGGGATAATTGATGCCTGCGACCGGTATGCTCGGATAAGATCATTCCGATAAAATAATGCAATAATCGAGCTCCTCCAAAAGTGCGTTCACTATCATAATCAAGACGATTAACCTCAATAATATTCTGGCCCACAAACTGGATTAATTTTTCGACAAAATACAAATTGAGTAAAGTGGTCATCGGTTCATGTTTGCCTGATTGGGCATAATATCGTCTCAATCGTTCCTCAAATTGCAACAGGTTTTTTTCAATCTCAACCAACGCTTTTCCTCGAGTGAGCTGCGTACCAATGGCCTCCAAATCCATACTCAACGTTTCGAAGGAAATGGTTTCAGTGGATGGGGTCATTTTTAACTGCATTTTTCGAGACCACTGTTGAATACGTTGATTGGTGTGCGCAATACGACGTTGTCGCCACATTAATAAACCAGCGATTAAGCTTAATAATCCAACACCACCTAATAAGGGCGCTGCATATTTTAATACTTCTGTTTTAACATCCGCATAAAGCGAAGGCACTGCAGGCGGTGGAGGGCTGGTTACCACAACTGGGAAACTTAAGGAACCCTGGCCTCCGTGCCCGTCACTCGCATTTAAAAGAAATTGATAGGTGCCTTCATTGCCCGATTGGGGGAATAAAGTAATGACATTTCCCGTAAAACTTAACCAACTTAGGAGAGGATTTAAGCTATAACTGAGTGGATCAGCATCAGCGTCATAAAAAGCACTCGTTGGAATAATCACCGTTTGCACTTGGCCCGTGAGTGTATTTACAACGCTCATGTTTTGCGGTCTGGGCGGTGAATTTGGAATGAGTAAGGCCAGGTTTAAATAAGTACTCCCGCCTTGGCCATTACTCACGGTGAAAAGTAAAGGATACGGTAAATGATTATTACTGTTCGGTGTCCCAAATAAACTTTGATTCGCGGGATTAAAGTTTAACCAGGTTGGCGGAATATGCTCAATATCGGGGGTTAGAGTATAGCTAAGAGAATAGCCATTAGGATCTATAAATAATCCCCTTGGGAACGTGTAGGAATAAGGGACTCCGACAGGAGTTGTGGCCAGTGTTGTTAAATCTATTGCTCTCGTGGGAATACCAATCACACTCACCACGATGCTGGCATTCGTTCTACCGCCATAAGGATCGTAAGCTATGAAAACAACGCTGTGATTCCCTCGATCAGAGGCAGCAGGCGTGCCTGATAAACTTCGTAAAGTCGCATCGAAATTTAAAAATGCCGGATAAGTCGCTGCATAACTCACTAAGTCTCCATCCGGATCCACAAAAGCATTCGAGGGAAAACTGTATTGAAACAATTGGCCTACCACAATCGCAGGGTTAGTAAAAACAGTTTGAAGGCTAGGAGCGGTGTTTAAAACGTTAAGAATAATTTGTATCCAACCCAAGGCACTAAAAGAATCCATGGCGGTGACATTAAAGGCATAACTGCCTTGGTTTCCAGAGATACTGGTTCCAAATAAACGTCCAGAACTTGAATCAATGCTCGCAATGGTCGGGGTTAATTCACCATTGAGGGGGGCAATACCATAAGGGTAGATGGGATCACTTTCATTATCACGAAATGAAGCACTCAAAGGAAATGAAAATTGTCCGACTCGGGTATTGAGTGCGGGTTTTCCAGTATAGTAAGGGACCGAGTTGGTGACATTGATGATAAAGGTCACTTGTTGTTGATACCCTAATTGTCGCAAGTTCATATTGATATAATAAAAACCTCGAACCGTTCCGGTGGGTGTTCCACTTAAGACTTGGTTGGCTGAGTTATAACTTAACCACGCTGGTAAAAAGGCAGTGTTCGGTGCAGCAATGTGGAGAACGGACACCCCAGAATCAAGTATAGAAGCTAAATTTAAGGAATAGAACTGATTGAAGGCTTGGTTTTGAGCAGGCGCTAAACCCTGCAAATAGCCTAAACAACTGCCTGTTGAAGGATTAACGCTGAAACTTTGCACTGAAGTCCAATTTTGAACCATAATGCTTGAGGATTGGTCCTGGCTGCTGATTCCAGTGATATTCGTCATATTTGGGCTAATGCTGCTAGTTTGAATAGCGGGAATGGGTTTAATTAAGGGGCTATTAACCTCATCGCTACCCCCCACGCTGTTTAATCTAGCGACCAAAACATCATAATCCCCTGCACCGAAACTGGTTGTATACCCCGTCAGCACCAGGCTGCCATCGGGATTCAGGGCTACACTAGTGCCCCTATCATCACCAGTTCCTCCTAGCGTTTGTGCCCAGCTTAAGGCTCCACTCGAGGCGAATTTTGCTATTAAAACATCAAAACTCCCTGCACCGAAACTGTATGTAGTCCCCGTCAGCACCAGGCTGCCATCGGGATTAAGGGCTACACTAGCGCCCCCATCATCACCGGTGCCTCCTAGCGTTTTCGCCCAGCTTAAGGTTCCACTCGAGGCGAAT
>CAIQCE010000242.1 GCA_903870185.1 uncultured Gammaproteobacteria bacterium | reverse complement strand
TTTTGCCTCTCGCTTAAAGAACCGCCGTAAATGTTATATATAGGGACTATGGCCTCGGTCAGTTCATGACCGCCACCCATATTAATAAATTTTTCAGCCATCAAAAGAGCATGGAAAACACTAGAAACCCATGACTGAGCCCTCTGGACAACTGTTGGCTCATTAGGTTGAAGCACATGAAATATTTCCTGATAGAGTCCAAAGCCACTCGTTGGAAAAACAGGATTATTCAGTTCCCGATGTGGGGGCTGTAAAACTAATGAATTCAATTCTGCTTGAACACGACGACCTTCTGCTGTACGCGAAAGAGGCTCTGTCAATTCAAACCGACTGGTTACCGGGTTTACATAAACCTTACCTTTTGCTTGAGCAGGCAAGCCTAATCGAGAATCTTTCAGCCCAATAGCCATCACACTAATCCCAATGACAGGCCTTACTAACATCGGAAACTTTCGTGGAAATAACACCTCTTCTTCGTTAATCACTAAATCAGCTGGGAAAACTTCGCCGCCCTTTAATTCTCTAAGATATTTAGCTTTTATAGATTCTCTTAACCCCAGTAGATATTCATTCATTGCGCCTAGTGCATTGAAAAAAGCCGCACGGTATTTTTCAACAAATTCTTCTTTTCTTAAACAAGCAAAAGTTTCAATGATGAGATCAAATTTCCGCCTAAACTCTACCTCTAAATTGATTGGATTCCAAAGACCCATTTCATGCTCATATTTACTGCGGAGGAATTCAACTATTCTTATGTCCCTCCCCTCAAATGCAGGATAAATCGCACTGCCTAGCTCAATATTCTTCTTAAATAACTTAAGCTCTTCTCTCAATCGGGAGAGGATTGACCCAGCTCCTGTATCAACTCTTAAATCTGTCGCTTGCATACGACCCCCCACTATCTCAACTGAGGGTGATGAGGAGTGCTCACCGAAATAGCGATGAATTTCGTTAAAACCACTGCTAAAATCAGTTGGAAATCTAGAGTCATGCATCCTTTTAAATTCTTCGAGTTTTTTTTCCAGCTCCTCGCTTAGAGGATCATCCACCCCCTCTATTTTTGCAATAAGATCGAGTATTGCTTTAGCATCATTATGAATTGTTCGCATAGTAAATTCTCCCGTGCTAAGTCAGCTATAAGTTAGCTAGACGCCCATCATTACAAAAAAATGCGCCCTAAACAAATTAAAAATCTTCATTAAGCTCATTCCTGAAATTGTGGTCACTTAATTTGCATGCCTAAATTTTACAAAACACATATGGTTTGTTAGTATCTTTTAGTTTCTTACTACTCATAAATGGAATTTATATGAACGCTGACTATTTATTCACCTCTGAATCTGTTGCAGAAGGACACCCAGATAAGATCGCTGATCAAATTTCTGATGCCATTTTGGATGCTATTTTATCACAAGACGCTGAAGCTCGAGTAGCTTGCGAAACTCTTGTTAAAACTGGCATGGTAATTGTTGCAGGAGAGGTGACTACCAATGCATGGGTCGATATCGAAGAAATTGCTCGGGAAGTGATCAAAGACATTGGATATAGCAGTTCTGAGATGGGATTTGATTGGGAATCCTGTGCTGTGCTTAATGCCATTGGTAAACAATCACGAGATATTGCCATGGGAGTTGATGAGTCCTCAGATCGAGAGCAAGGGGCTGGTGATCAAGGGCTAATGTTTGGTTATGCTTGCAATGAAACTGATGTCTTAATGCCTGCCCCTATCGTTTACGCTCATCGATTAGTCCAACGACAAGCTGAAATTCGTAAAAAAGGCGTATTAAACTGGCTACGTCCCGATGCTAAAAGCCAAGTCACGTTCCGTTATAATAAATCACATCAACCTATCAGCATCGATACGGTTGTACTATCAACACAACACTCCGCCAACATCAAACAATCCGACTTGCGAGAAGCTGTCATTGAAGAAATCATCAAACCGGTATTACCGGCTGAATGGCTCAATGATTCCACCCAATACTTTATTAATCCGACAGGTCAATTCATCATCGGAGGCCCGATGGGTGACTGCGGGCTCACCGGCAGAAAAATCATTGTCGACAGCTATGGAGGCATGGCTCGTCATGGCGGGGGAGCTTTCTCTGGAAAAGATCCCTCTAAAGTTGATCGTTCTGCTGCTTATGCGGGACGTTATGTCGCTAAAAACATTGTAGCGGCAGGGCTTGCTGACCGATGCGAAATTCAAGTCTCTTATGCTATTGGAGTTGCTGAGCCTACTTCAATTAGCATTAATACTTTTGGCACTGGAAAAATCAGTGATGAAGCCATTATTAAATTAATTCGAGAACATTTTGAATTAAAACCCAAAGGCCTGATTCAAATGCTGGATCTGAAACGCCCCATCTACAGAGCCACTGCTGCCTACGGGCATTTTGGACGGGAGCTCCCCAATTTTACTTGGGAAAAAACAGATAAAGCTGAAATTCTCAAGAAAGCCGCATCGTAGGTTGGTCCCAAGCGCAGCGCACTAGTGTCCGGGAAAAATTCTCAA
>CAIQCE010000241.1 GCA_903870185.1 uncultured Gammaproteobacteria bacterium | reverse complement strand
TCAGGATGTGGTTGGCCTAGTTTTGATGAAGAAATTGCAGGAGCTGTTAAACGAGAAGTTGATGCAGATGGGCGTCGTGTTGAAATTCTTTGTAACCGATGTTCCGCTCATTTAGGTCATGTTTTTGAAAATGAGAATTTTACCGCTAAAAATACACGTCATTGTGTGAATGGATTAAGTCTGGATTTTGTTGCTAATGAATTAGTTCAAGATACCGAAGAAGCCATTTTTGCAGCGGGTTGTTTTTGGGGTGTGGAATATTATTTTAAAAAATTACCTGGGGTTTTAAAAACGGAGGTGGGCTACAGTGGAGGTCATCAAATTAACCCAAGTTATGAAGATATATGTCGACATCAAACGGGGCATTATGAGGTGATCCGGGTGCTTTATGATCCAACACAAATCACTTACGAAAAAGTGTGCCAATATTTTTTCGAAATTCACGATTTCACACAAAGCAATGGCCAAGGCCCTGATTTAGGTGAGCAGTATTTAAGCCGTATTTTTTATTATGATGAAACACAAAAAAATATTGCCCACGGCCTTATTGACCGCCTGCGTCTGGAAGGTCACTCAGTCGCCACCCAAGTTCTCCCAGTCAACCCGTTTTGGCCGGCCGAGGACTATCACCAGGATTATTATCAAAAGACAGGGCATGAGCCTTATTGCCACGCCCATATCAGCCGTTTTTAATAAGTGATAAGGGGTCGTTGCAGGGCCTGACCCCTTAACTGCTTTAAGGTTATTTTAAGCTTGATCGGTTATTATATTCTTCATTAATTCATTCAATCCGAGACTTAAAATGCCAGCCCATCCTGATCAAACACCCCCTAGCAGATGGCGCTTCTGGAAAAGCCCGGCTCTTTCAGCTCAGGTATCTGATGCCGCCCCTGTTCAAAAGCCAGCTTTCGTAAGAGCAGATCTCCCTGAAAGATGCGAAAAACTACGGATTTCTTTAACTTCAGTTATGGCTCAATCGTTGGAACAGCTTTTAACTAAAGAAGAAAAAAAGCGCCAAACCAGGGTTCAGCGAAAATACAATAAAGGCAATATTCAGGATTTCAAAAATGATATTGACCCTGCTTATAGTAGAAAGGTTAGGGGGTTGGTAACGAATGGCCCTTATAAACAAAAAGTGCAGGAGTATTGTTGTTATTTAGTAAACGATGCGGATGTGCCCGCTTTAAAACAGGTTTTTGAGGATAATTATCCTACTATCAAGCCTGATAAGGTTGAAGTTGAGTCAGTTTCAAAGTTGGGGAATGAAGGTGATAAGGTTGAAGTTGATCTAGAGTCAGAGTTGGCGAAATTATTTTTATCTCCTAAATCAGCGATGGGGAGTGGGGATTATTATAGGGATAAACTTTCTTTTGGTCTGAGTTTAAATGATCAATTCTTCAATTATGACCTACCCTTAAAGCTTATATTTAAAATTGAATTACTGAAGAATGCTCATCGAAAAAAAGAAGAAAAGGCGGGCTCTAATGTTGAAACGGATGCACTTGATGATGAGGCTTTGGAAGCTTTCTTGGATAAATTAGAAAAAAATGTAAAGGATTTTGCTCGGTTGGTTGCCTTAAATGATAGGGATCGATTATTAAGTTATTTAGGAAGGCCAGTGCAGCTAAAGCAAAACCCACAGGCTAGTATAAGAGCAAGTTATCTTAATCTTCAAGAACACCCGTATGGCTTTGTAGATTCAAAATTTAGTTGGATTATGTACTGGGATTGCTGGTGGAATAAAAGTGCAGATGATCTATTGCAAATGGAAGTGGGCAATTCTTCTTCATGGTTAAGCCAAATTTTCTATTTTCTACTAGGTCGAGATGCTCATCAATTTTTGCAAGACTGTGGTCTATTTTTTTTAAATCATGGGAAGAATTTTAGAAAAGCTCTATGGAATTATGGGGTTATGAATTCAATTGTGATTAACCGTATAATGGGTAATTTCATTATTTTGCTATTGAGTGATGTGCTCGTGGCAATTATTAAAGGGATATTAGGGCTTCCCATTCGTTTGCTGCGTAGTTTTTTTAACCAGGTTTTACCTGACAGTGTACACCCTTGGGTTGATGCACTATTACGCAATTTAGATTTTTTGATGGTTTTTTCTTTATATCTAGTTTTTCGTATTCCATTACGGTGGGTAACAGTAGTGATTAGTGAGGCGATGCGTATTCCAGCTTTTTTAATCCAACTTCCGATAGTCTTTTTAGTGAAATTATTGGCCCCTATTTATCGATATCTTAATCGTGCACAACTAGAACAATGGCGGATTCAAGAACAGGAGCAGCAAGAACAGCAGCGGCGAGAGCAGCAAGAGCAAGCGGATGTGCTGCGAGTAGTGGATCGGCAGCGGAGAATAGAACGACTTCCTCAATTGTTAGAACAAACGAGGCAGATGGTTCGGCTAGCTGAAGAACGTTTACAGGAGTTAGAAAGAGAGTTTTCGGAGTATCTGCAAGATTCAGTGCAAAATCCGGAGGAAGATTTAGCACCCAATTCAGTGCTTGCTCGCGCTGTATTTAAACTCCGACAAATTATTATTGAGGCAGGAAAAGATGTCGATTGTACGATTGAGGGCAAGAAAATTACAGGCGCTGATTTATCGGCCCCTCTTGTGAAAGTTAATGAAAGATTTCCCAATTTATTGAATAAAATTAAACAGAAAGAATCTTTTGTACTTAATTTTAAAAAACCTGGGGTTGATGGTGAAAATAATCACTTTATTTTAGATATGAAATTGAGTGAAGAAGCTTATTTGGATTTAGAGAGAGTTATTCGATCTAAATCCACGCAGAAATTAACTATCGAGTGGACCGCGGGCTATGCTGGTAAATTAGATAGGAGTGTTAATGAGAAAATTCTAGAAGGGTTGTATGCTCGTGATTTTCCATTAAAAGAGCTTAAGCTATTCTCTCCTATTTTCACCTTTGATGATGAAGTTTCTGGAAGGCGTAAAGTTGCTGGAGAGTATATGGGTTTATTTTTAGATGCTTTGATTCGTAATAAGCATCCCCTGCAATTAGAAGTGATCTCTTTCGGTTCAAATATTGTCTTAACAAAAGAAATTTTGGATCATTTTGAATGTTTAGTGACTGCAATGCCAAGCTTGAAATATATTTTATCGATGCCTTCTAGTGAGGCTAAATTAGATAAATCTCTTCATGAAAAATATAATGCTATTAAAAAGATTTTAAGAGCGCGCCAGGTGGCAGCAGAAACGGCACAGTCAACAGTTATTCCTGGATCTCTCAGCCCAAGCGATGTAATTATTAATCCATTAGCAGCAGTGCTTCCGGGTGAAGAAGAGTCTTCTCGGCGTCGCTCTTCTTCATCAGTCACATCGATGTTTGCACCTCCTCCAGCCGAACCAGTAGCGCAAAACCTTGCAGTCGCTGCTACTTCTTCTAGTAGCAATCTGCTGCGAAATCATTAGTGTGCCCATTAAGGATTATACGTAGCATAGCGGCGCCTCTTGTTGGTGCCCTTAAAAATAAGACTTTTCAATTTTGTCATGCAGAGGGCAAAAGAGTAATTTCAAGGGTATTTAAGGATGTTTTAAGCTTTATCGGTTAACATACTCTTCACAACTATTAATCCATTCAATCCGAGACTTAAAATGCCAGCCCATCCTGATCAAATCCCCCTAATCGATGGCACTTCAGAAAGAGCCCAGTCTCCTTTAGCTCAGGCACCTGTTCCTCTAACTATACAAAAGCCTTCTTTCGTGAGAGCTGATCTCCCTGAAAAGTGTGAACAACTACGGGTGATTTTAATTTCAGCCATTGCTCAATCATTGGAACAGCTTTTAACAATAGAGGAAAAAACGGCTCGGACTGAACAGCAAGTCATATATGACGATGAAAATATCCAGGATTTGAAAAATGAGATTAACCCTGACTTTCAAAGAAAGGCTGGGCGTGAAGTGGTGGGTGGAGTTGAAGTAGATAGAATGGTGGACGGGGTTTATAAGCGGGGAGTACTAACCTATTGTCATACTTTAGTTGAGAAAGAGAGTGTGCAGGCTTTGATGCGAGTTTTCAAAGCTAATTTTCCTACTGCTGAAGATAGTAGGGCTGATTCAGAGTTAGTGCCACTATTTCAATCTCCTAAAAATATGATGGGGGGTCAATACACGAATAAACCTTTTTTTGGTCTCAAATTAAATAATCAATTTTTCAATTATGATAATCCCTTGAGGCTTTTATTTAAAATTGAGTTGCTGAAGCATCTTCATGCAAAGAAAATAGAAGAAGAGGATTCTAATGATGAAAGGGATGCATTTAATGATAAGGAATTAGAAGCTTTATTAGCTATCTTAGAGAAGAATGTGGGGGAATTTTCGAAGTTAGTAACTTCGGAAAATAAGCATGAGTTATTAAAATATTTAGGGGTATCTTATCAACTTTCACAAAATCAGCAGGTTCAACCAAGAGAAGAGGCTAGATTATTACTTGTTAATGATGTTGATTCAAAGAATCCTTGGATTTTGTTTTGGGATTTGAGTCTAAGGCCTGATAATTTATTGCAAATGGAAAATGCTAATCATGCTTCATGGATAAGCCGTATTTTTTATTTTCTTTTAGGTCGAGACGTTCATCATTACCTTCAAAGCTATTATCGATACTTTTTAGGTGGATTGAAGATATTTAAAAAAGCTTTATGGTCTTATGGATTTAATAGCGCATTTTCAATCAGCTGGATAGCCTCTGATTTTATAAAGATGTTATTGAATGATCTGCCTATGGCGATTATTAAGGGGATATTGGTGCTTCCCATTCGTCTATTACTTGGCTTGTCTAATTGGCTATTGCCTAAGAGTCTAAAGCTCGGGGTGAATGCTTTTTCGAAATTTTTGAATTTTTGTATAGTTATTGCTTTATATATGTGTGTTCGATTGCCATTATGGTGGGTGACATTTGCAATTACTCTGGTCATGTTAATTCCAGGTTATCTAGCTCAAATCCCGATAATATTATTCGTTAAATTGATTGCAGCCCCCATTTATCGATATTTTAATCGTGAACAGATTGATCGATGGTTGGCTGAAGAACTGCAGCAGCAAGAAAATGAGCGGGCAGGGATTCGCCTGAATCTACAACAGCCAAATGCTCAACAAGATCTGGCGCTCACTCGAGCCCTATTCAAACTCCGACAAATTATTATTGAGGCAGGAAAAGATGTCGATTGTA
>CAIQCE010000240.1 GCA_903870185.1 uncultured Gammaproteobacteria bacterium | reverse complement strand
GAACATTTTAAAAATACCAAAAGAGCGGTGGAACACTCGCCCTTTTTGAAAAAGATAGCTACCTATCAGTCAGTGAGTCAGTCAGTCAGTCAGTGAAAAGGCAAAACTAATACGGGGCGATCCCCCAAAAATTGCGTTAAAAAGAAGGGGGAGCCCCCTAAAAATACAAATTTAGAAAAATAGGATAAATAAATATAAAAACAGTTAATAGACTAAAGACCCAAATTAAAATAAATATCATTTCTTCCTTAAGCCGAAACATTTTCTAACAATACTCCCGCTGAATTATGCAGGTCTCGAAGTGAATTTATCCGCATTATATCCGCCGCACTGAATCGAATATTATAAGCCTTCTCAACAGCTTGTATTAATCTTAAATGTTTCAAAGAGTCCCAACTAGATATTGAACCTGTTTCAAATTCATGAACGAGAACGCCAGGTGAAATTTGCAAAATTTTTGAAGAAATTGTAATAAATTCATCCATATTTATACTTGAATAAACGGCTTTATTTGATTCTAGAAGATGGTTTTTTGCAATAGATTTTAACTCAGACAATAATGGCTTTCCAGAAGGTCCACGTGGAATCTTATCAATAAAAATAAAATGCTTAGGCATTTTTTCATTTTCTAAATGTTGGCTATAAAATTGAAATAATACATCATCCTTAACAATTTCTTTTGCCTCCAAAATTGCCACTGGAATTTCCCCCCATGTCTCATCCTCTAACCCCACGACTGAAGCGTCTATAACTAAGTGAAATTGCCTCAAAGCTTCTACTATTTCCTGTGGGAAAATTGCAGTCCCACCAAATTTAATAACCTCTTTTTTTCTACCTACTATTTCAACGAATCCTTCTGAATCAATTCTCGCTAAATCCCCAGTATAAAACCATGACTCTTTAAAGGAAAATTCTGTATCGGTAGTATTTTCAAAGTAACCAACGCTAACATTATCCCCTTGCAATAGAAGCTCTCCAATTTCGTCTATATTTCCCTCCTTTCCACTTTCATCTACAATTTTTATATTCATATCAACAGGTTTTCCTATGGTCCCATGCTTGAAATTTAATGGATCTGGACCACAAAACAATCCTCCAGCAACTGTTTCACTCAAACCATAAACATTGCATATTTTAACAGAAAAACGTTCTTGAAATTTAGACCAAAGACTAGTTTGCAATTTATCAGCTGTCGAAATTATGATTTTAAAATATGGGGTTTTAAAATAATCATTATAAACCGTATATTGATCTATTAAACTTAAAATGGTAGGAACAATGACAAAATGAGAGACTTTTTTTCCAGCCATATTATTTAACAGCATGTCTATATTCTGAACATTAAAATTGACTGGTCTAATCAGAGTTGCAGCAGAAAACAATGCAATCAAAGGTCCTTGCACTAAACCATCAAGATGATGAAGCGGAAGATTATTGAATATAATACTATCTTTTGTATAATTAAAAACGTTTTGAAGAGTTCTAAAATGTGAAAAAAGATTATGTTGCGTTAGCATTACCCCCTTAGGATTTGAAGTTGAGCCTGAAGTAAATGCAATAAATGCCAATGTATTTGACTCTATAGAATCGAGTGGTTCAATCTCATCACATGAATCAAGCACCCCAGGATAAGTATCACTCAATGCAATTGTCTTGCCTAATAATTTATTGATAAATGCGACCTGATTTTTTTGAATAGATTTAATATTTACGATTTTAGAAGGCCACCAATCCGATCTTTCTTGAGTATTAGGACCTAATCTATTTTGATCTATAAAAATTAACTGAGCTTTTGTCGCTTGAGAAAAATATTTTAGCTTTTCTAGAGGAGCATCTGCTGATAATATAATGGGACATATCCCTGCCAAAAGACAGCTAACGAATAGGCTAATAGTTAGCTTATCATGTTTAGTCACAATAATAAGCTTGTCTCCAACTTTTAAATTTTCACTGTTAAAATACGAGAGGTTTTTTCTAACCAGTGTTATAAAATCACGATAGGTAATAGATTCATCTTGAATCTCTGAAAATAGCCTACCTTCTTTTGCACAATTGTTTATTTTTTCGTAGAAATCTCTTAAATCGGACATTTTTTAAGCCTCTTGAAGAACTTTAATACTGATCACTTTTGCCAAGCCAGAACGTTCAATAACGCTGGACATCCATTCAATAGAACCATAATCCTTACCATAGTTTTCCAAAATTTTTTGATTTAAAATAGGCATGAGCAAACTTAACTCATGAGTAGTCTGAATATAAGCTTCCATTAAGTAATCTGAATCAATGTTTGAATTGGCTTTTATAACTACATCAATAACGCCTTCCTGATTTTTTATAAATCCCTCTAAAAGAGAAATATAAACCCACTCGGCACTTTTAGCCTTTATAATGCCTGATGATCTACCAATTAACTTGAGACGTCCATTTTCATCCTTAGTCACCAAATCATTTGTATTAAAACATTCGGGCTTTTTAATAGGTTGGCCAAGATATCCTAAAAAGAAATTGGGGGTTTTTAATCCAAGGTAGAATATATCTTCACTCCCCTCTAGTGGGATAAGATAAGTGCTGACATTCTCACAGGGAGGAGGTAAAAGACCCTCTACACTCATTTCTTTCTCAGCCAGTACAATTCCTGCAGTTTCAACTAGACCATAATAATTTAAAACAGGTATTTTCCATTTTAAAAATATTTCATCAACCACCTTATTAGATAAAGGAGCTCCAGTACAAAGTATTCGTACTTCTTCTGTGAATGCACTCATCTCTTGAGTGTAATTACCCATTTTTATTAGCAACTCAAGCAATGAAGGACCACATATAATCCAGTTAGGTTTCAAAGATTGAAGCTTTCCAATAAAGTTATTAATGTATTTTTCTCTAACAAATGAAACTCTCAAATTTGAAATAAGTGGCAAGACTAAACTTCGTAATCCAGACATAGTATGAATTTCAGCACAAGATACGACATGATCATTAGGCTTCATTTCAAAATGTGTAGAAAATAATTGGGCAGAACGGATAACATTGGGAAGAGAATGCCGAACCCCTTTTGGAAGACCCGTTGACCCTGAGGTAAATAAAATTACAGCCACTTCCTCCTCACCCCAATTAAACAGTTTATTGACATTTTCAGCTCTTGCCTCTTGAAACCATTGCTCAAATAAGACGCTATCATGTCCTTTATTTATACAAATAGAGTCTAGGCTTTTATCATGAAAAATATAAAGATGTGAAGCTAGTTGCTCCCTTGCAGAGTTCAGCTGGACTTGGGTTGCATCCTCTCTAATTAAGGCAATGCGCTTTCCAACCCTCCATGCGGCAATTAGGATAGGTAAAGTCAAAGTATTTGAAAGAGATTGAAGACAGATGGTATCAATTTGATCTAAACAAAGAAAACGCTCAGATAGAGATGCAGCTAATGTCTCGATATCCGACTTGGAAACTACTTCGTTACTTAAATCATCAATAAAAACATGAGGTTTCAGGCTATAATTGATATTGTTGACCGAAATGCAAATAAGACCGTCCAATTCTGACAAGGGCTTAACTAGAGTTGGAGTTGTATTATTTTTTGACACAGGCTTCCCTTCCTTGAAAAACTAACCTTCTAATCATTCCATGATTATGGCAAATAACTGCACTTAACTTTAAAAAATCAAATACAACTCGATTAAAAAGTATCGAGCAAGATAAGTCAATAATGAAACTTTATTAATTCGCTAAATAGTGACCTACGTTGACTTATCAATCCTGACTCGTTTGTCGGCGATACAGGAATAGAGAGTAGGCACCATAAACAAAGTAAATAGAGTCCCGATCAGCATCCCCGAGGCAATCACGAGTCCAATATCAAATCGACTTACAGCCCCTGCCCCATTCGCTAAAATTAAAGGTAGAACACCAACCACCATAGAGGCAGTTGTCATCAATATTGCCCTCAGACGAATCCCAGCGGCTTTGATTACAGCCTCTGTGATAGATAAACCTTCTTCATCCTGAAGCTTATTGGCAAATTCCACAATCAAGATTCCATGCTTGGTAATTAAACCAATTAATGTAATCAATCCAATCTGTGTATAAATGTTGATGGTTGCTAGCCCCAGATTTAAAGGAATCAAGGCGCCACAAATTGACATCGGGACGCTGATTAAAATAATTAAAGGATCTCTGAAGCTTTCAAATTGAGCTGCTAACACCAGAAAAATAATAATAATTGAAAATATAAAGGTATATACCAATGCATTACCTTCTTGGATAAATTGGCGAGACTCACCTGAAAAATCATAGGACATTCCATTGGGTAATAATGCATTCGCTTTTTGTTCTAAGAAAGCCAACCCCTCTCCAATACTGTGTCCCGGCATCATCATTCCTGAGATAGTGGCAGCATTTAGCTGCTGAAATCTGCTTAATACATTTGGTTGAGTTGTTTTTGTCACTTTTACCACGGTCGATAGTGGGATCAACTGACCACTCGCCGTCTTAATTTGAAGCTGATTAATAATTTCAGGATTTGTTCGATAATGCCGGTCAAGCTGTGGAATCACCTGATAGCTTCGGCCATTTAAACTAAAACGATTCACATAATTATCACCAATTGAAGTCGCTAATTGCCCTGCAATATCTGCCGGAGTAATACCCATTAGCGCCGCTTTATTTCTATCAATAGTAAACACATACTGTGGCTGATCAAAAACTAAAGAGCTATCAACAAAAGCAAATAATCCACTTTTTTGAG
>CAIQCE010000239.1 GCA_903870185.1 uncultured Gammaproteobacteria bacterium | reverse complement strand
TGATTCCTCGAACGGATTCTAAAGTTATTATTTATTCTACACTGGGGACATTAGAAACCTCTATCGAAAAATTTACAATCGATTCACAATTTAGCTTTGTGACGACTGCTATTGATTCAATCAGAACTCAACTTAAAACAGGTTTTGAATTAAATATTCAATCCGATTTTTCTCATCAAATTGGTTTTGGATCCTCTGCTGCTGTCACAGTAGCTACAGTTGCAATACTGGATGCATGGATTAATTCAGCTAAAACAGAACCGATGGAAATATTTTTAAAATCAAGAAAGATTGTGCAAGCTATTCAAGGAATAGGATCTGGTGCTGATGTTGCAGCTAGCACCTGGGGTGGTATCTTGGCTTATCAAATGGATCCCATTCGAGTTGAACAATTAAAGAATATGCCACCTGTGATCGCAGTTTATAGTGGTAGCAAGCGCCCTACTCGCGAAGTCATAGAATGGCTTGAATCTCGAAGAACATTGGACCCTGATCGATTTGATTTGATTGACTCCAAAATAAACGAATGCAGCGAGAAAGCTATAATCGCCATCAATAATGCAAATTGGCCTGAACTAGGTGGAATTTTAGATATCAATCAATCTCTCATGGAAGAATTAGAATTATCTAACACCCCTATCAACCACATTATTCGAGAATTAAAATCTCAAAATACCATCTTTGGTGCTAAAATTTCAGGCTCAGGATTAGGTGATTGTATTATTGCAGTGGGTGATATTGATTCAAAGTTATGTAATTTAGAAACTTTATCGATTGCTGTTTCAGATCAAGGAATTCATTATGCAGAAAGCTGAGATTGTAAAACTAATATTAAATTCGAACTCAAAAATACCCAAAAATTCTTCGGCTTCCGCATTTTCTCCCAGCAATATTGCATTAATTAAATATTGGGGAAAGCGAGATTCTAGTATTAACCTGCCAATTACAGACAGCTTATCTATATCTTTAGGAGATAAAGGTGCTCACACTAAAATCTCTATTAGCGACTCAAATGATCAATATTTTTTAAATGACCAAGAGATGGATCTTAATTCTTCTTTCGGTCTTCGTTTAAAACATTTTCTAGATTTATTTAGAAGGGAAGGGATCTATTATCGAGTCGAATCTTCTCTCAATATACCTATGGCAGCAGGATTGGCTTCATCAGCCTGTGGTTTTGCAGCATTAGTGAAGGCTCTTGATCAACTCTATGAATGGGAATTATCAACATCACAATTATCTATTTTAAGTAGACTAGGCAGCGGCAGTGCTTGCCGATCAATTTGGCCTGGATTTGTGAAATGGGAAAAAGGAGTTCAGACTGATGGCATGGATAGTCATGGGATTCCGCTTGAAATTAAATGGCCTGAACTTCGTATTGGGCTTTTAGTTATTGACACACAAACTAAAAAAATTTCATCCACTGAAGCAATGCAACGAACGATAGAATCTTCAATTCTCTATAAATCATGGCCAAAACAAGTCGAACAAGATTTGTCTTTATTACAAAATGCCCTAGAATTAAAGGATTTTAAACGACTGGGTGAAATCAGTGAGCACAATGCTTGTTCTATGCACGCTACAATGTTAGCTGCTTGGCCACCTATTCAATATGCTCAAGTTGAAACATTGGAAGCGATGAACCTAATTTGGCAGGCACGTGATAATGGCCTGGATCTTTATTTTACTCAGGATGCAGGGCCCAATTTAAAATTATTGTTTTTAGAAAAAGATACTGAAGCTGTTAAGAAATTATTTCCCAATATGGAGATTGTTGAGCCGTTGTAGATTGGTGCCAAGCGAAGTTGATTTGTTGGCCCGCGCTAACGCTTGGGACCAACCTACGTGACACCAACATGATATACACCATAGAGTTATGCCGACAAACCCTAATAAAACCATAACCTAATCAAAGTAAACACAGGCACCGCTGCAATCACGCTATCGATACGATCCAGAATACCACCATGGCCCGGCAATAAATTACCGCTATCTTTTACATGAGCGAGTCGTTTAAATAAACTTTCAACTAAATCACCTAAAATAGTGAAGATCGTCGTTATTAAAACACAAATCAACCAGCCACCTAATGAAACAGGAAATGTGAAATAATAGAAAACGAGAAGCCCTAAAACCATAGCCCCCATTAATCCGCCTAATACACCTTCCCAAGTTTTTTTAGGACTGATCTTAGGTGCAAATGGATGCTTACCTTTAACACGCCCTACTGCATAAGCAGCTGTGTCAGTCACCCAGACTAATACTAAAACAAATAGAGTCCACATAAAGCCTTGAGGAGCTGCATGTAAAATATTCAATGCAAACCACCAACTTGGTAATAAAAATAGCCCAGCAAGCCCCCGAGATGTCTTAAATGAAACCCCCAGTGAAGAAGAAGACCTCCCATAAAATCCTAATGCAAAGAACAACCATAACCACATCATAATATTTAAAGTTAATATGATCTTCAAAGGCACCCAGAATAACAAAGCACCTGAAAGAATAAGTGCAATCATATAAATTATTTTCTGTGAATTTTTTTTCAAACCCACTAATCCTGACCACTCAAAGGCAGCTAACAAAAGAATCAATGCGCTGATACCCTCAAATACATAAGGAATGGTTGTTAAAATGCCCCAAAAAATTAAGGGCAATAAAACTAAAGCAGTTAGTAATCGTTTATAGAGCATTTTCATTTTCCTTAGGTTGAACTAGACACTGTATTATGAGCCTACTAAATCTAATGGTTTAATTAATCCAAATCTTCTCTCTCGCTTAGTATACCAATCCAATGCAAGCTCTAAAGCAGATTCATTGAAATCAGGCCATAGAGTGTCAGTAAAATAGAGTTCTGTATAGGCCATCTGCCAAAGCAGAAAATTACTAATTCTTTGCTCGCCACTGGTTCGAATTAAAAGATCAGGCTCATCCGACAACGATAAATATGCATTAAAAAGTTGAGGGTTAATTTCATCTGAATTAATCCGTTGATTTTGAACATCGATTGCAAGTCTTTGTGTTGCTTGAATGATATCCCATCGCCCTGAATAATTTATGGCCAATGTTAAAATAAGCCCTGTATTTTGAGCTGTTAGGATCTCTGCAGACTCTACTAATTTCAGTAGTTTTGAAGAATAATAGGAGCGATCACCGATGATTTTAAGACAAATATTATTTTGATGGAGTTCTTTAATTTCAGAATTTAGCGCACTTACAAATAAGGCCATCAAAGCTTTAACTTCTAAAGGAGGCCGAGCTTGATTTTCTAAACCAAAGGCAAACAAAGTTAAGGCTTTCAGTTTTTTCTCAGCACAGGATTTCACAATGGCTCGAACACTTTTAGCACCCGCTTGATGCCCTGCCACTCGTAAAAGACCACGTTGCTCAGCCCAACGACCATTGCCATCCATGATCACAGCGATATGCTGGGGGAACTGATTCATGATTGATTAAACCGCCATCAAATCAGCTTCTTTAGCACTAACCACACTATCGATGGTCGCGATGTATTTATCAGTCAATTTTTGAATTGAAGCCTCTGCACGATGCTCATCATCCTCATTAATCTCTTTGGATTTTAATAAATCTTTGACTTGAGAATTAGCATCTCGACGAAGATTACGAACAGCCACTCGTGCTGACTCTGCTTCTTCTTTAACCACTTTAACTAAATCACGACGGCGCTCTTCTGTTAAAGGAGGCAATGGGATTCGAATAGCAGTCCCTGCATTGGAAGGATTTAATCCTAGATTTGCAGCCATAATCGCTTTCTCAATCACCCCCATCATAGGTTTTTCCCAAGGAGTGATTAATAAGGTTCTTGCATTTTCAGCCACAACACTTGCAATTTGAGAGAGAGGAGTCTGCTGACCGTAATAGTCGACTTGTATATGCTCCACCAATCCAGGGGATGCTCGCCCACTTCGCAATCTTCCTAATTCTGTATGTAAAGCTTCAATACTTTTTTGCATCCGTGACTCAGCGTCCTGCATAATTTTTTGAATCATTTTCCTCTCCTTATATCTTAGGGTCTGTCACTAGCCAACACTAGTACCTTCATCTTCGCCTTGAATAATTCTTAATAGTGCACCTGGCTTATTAATATTAAATACTCTCAATGGCATTTTATGATCTCTGCATTGACAAAATGCACCAAGATCCATGACGGCTAATTCTTTATTTAAAGCCTCTTCATAGCTTAAATGCTGATAGCGTGTCGCATTAGGATCCTTTGCTGGATCAGCCGTGTAAATTCCATCCACATTAGTTGCTTTTAAAACGACATCCGCTTCAATCTCAATACCTCTTAAGCTCGCAGCAGAATCAGTTGTTACAAATGGGTTTCCTGTTCCAGCAGCAAAAATCAGAATACGCCCACGTTCTAAATGGTGAATGGCTTTTCTACAATCAAAATGCCCCACTATTCCACTCATCGGAATAGCAGATAAAATTCTAACGGGTAAATCAGCTCGCTCAAAAGCATCCCTCATAGCCAAAGCATTCATCAAAGTGGCTAGCATTCCCATATAATCGCCTGTCACTCGATTGATTCCTGCTGCAGAAAGAGCGGCTCCTCTAAAAAAATTACCCCCCCCTACTACGATTCCAATCTGAACACCCAATCCGTAAATTTCGCCTATTTCATGCACCAATCGATCTACAATCTTAGGATCGATGGTATGGGATCCATCGCCCATCAAAGCCTCACCACTCATCTTTAATAAAATTCTTCGATAACGGAGTTTAGCTTTGTCAGTCATTATTGATTTCCCTTTACTTGAGCCATAACTTCTGCAGCAAAATCAGTTACTTCTTTTTCAATCCCTTCACCCACTTCAAAACGCAAATATTGTTTGATCTTTGCTTGGTGAGATTTCAATAAATCAGCCACAGATTGATCTGGATTTTTAATAAATGGCTGGCCTAACAAACTATTTTCTTTTAAAAATTTAGCAATTCGACCTTCTACCATTTTTTCAGCAATTTCTTTTGGCTTTCCACTTTCTTGCGCCTGTGTTAAGAAAATTTCACGCTCAACTTCAATCAATTCAGCAGGAATTGCATTTGCATCTAATGCCTTTGGATTACTAGCCGCAATATGCATTGCTATGCCACGAGCTAAATTCAAATCCCCACCCTCTAGCTCAACCAGAACCCCAATTCGATCTCCATGGACATAAGTACCCACTAAAGACTGAGATTCAAATTTACCCATGCGACGCAACTGAATATTTTCGCCAATCTTAGCCACTAATTCCAATCGAGCCAATTCTACAGTTTGACCATTGCCTAAATTACTTTGCAGCAATTCTTCTATAGAGTTGATAGATGAATTTAAAACCAAATCAGAAACCTTAGCAGAGAATGCTTTTAAGTCTTCACTCTTCGATGCAAAATCGGTTTGAGAGTTGATTTCAATCATCACACCTTTTTTATTGTCAGCAGATTGAGTCATTGCAATCACACCTTCAGCAGCAACTTTACTTGCGCGCTTATCCGCCTTTGCTTGACCTGCTTTTCTCAATACAATAACGGCTTCTTCAATATTCCCAACTTCTGTCAGTGCTTTTTTACATTCCATCATGCCGGCGCCTGTTCGCTCTCGCAATTCTTTTACCATGGCTGCAGTGATATTCATTATTATTCCTCGTTATAGGTGATATGGGGTGGGTGAGAACACCCACCTTCAATCCAGTCTTTATTTATCAGTTGTTTTTTTAACTGCTTTAGGAGCTGTTTTTTTCACAACTGTTTTTTTAATTGCAGGTGTTTCAGCCTTTTCAACAGCAGCTTCTTTTTTGATAGCTACTTTTTTGACAGCTGTTTTTTTAACTGATTTTATTTCTTCTACCGCTGGCTCAGCTACTTTTACCACAGCCACTGCTTCAAGGGCTGCTGCTGCAACCGCTTCTTCATCAGTTGCATCTTCATCATACTCACTCGCTAAGCTGTGTTTTGATGCTGCTTTTTCAGGCAAAGCACGTGCTTTTTTGGTCACGATTTTTTTAGCAGCAGATTTCTCTTTTTCTATTGCTACTACTTCTTCCTCTACAGGAGCAACTTCACCTCGAACCTCAATGATCGTGTCAGCAATTGCTTTACAATAAAGACGGATCGCTCTCAATGCATCATCATTCCCAGGCACAGGATAATCAATGCCTTCAGGACTAGAGTTGGTATCTACAATACCGGCTACTGGAATACCTAAACGTTGTGCTTCACTAATGGCGATTTTTTCAAGGCCTACATCGATAACAAACAACGCATCAGGTAAACCACCCATATTTTTAATACCAGCCAAACAAGCATTGAGCTTATCTTTTTCGCGCATTAAATTAAGTAGTTCTTTTTTAGTCATGTGTTCAGTGCTGTTACTTTCTAGCAAAGCTTCTAATTCTTTTAAACGCTTGATCGATTGACGAATCGTTTTGTAGTTCGTCAACATTCCACCCAACCAGCGATAATCCACAAAAGGCATTCCGCAACGAGTTGCCTCTTCTCGAATAATTTCTCGAGCGGCATGTTTAGTACCAACAAACAAAACTTTACCTCGCCTGGAAGCGATATTAGCAATAAAGCTCAAAGTTTCTTGAAACATGGGTAAAGTGTGTTCTAAATTGATGATATGGATTTTAAATCGAGAACCGTAAATATAAGGACCCATCTTAGGGTTCCAATAACGAGTTTTGTGGCCAAAGTGGACACCGGCCTCTAACATTTGACGCATAGATACTTCGATCATTTTTCTCTCCAGGGTTATTAAAATCCACCTTTTGTGGATCACTTCCACTCGCCTTATTTCTTAAACTCGGTCTTAAAAGACCCAGCACCCTAAGAAATATTTAACAAGTGTGCGTATTTTGTGGTTAACCCCCTATTACTAAGAGGCAAAAATGCAATTAACATTTGCTAATTGCAGCGACGCTTTATACCATAGAACTCCGATTACAACAACGATTTGAGTAAAAATGACCGTTACGATTAAAACACCTGAAGAAATGGAAAAAATGAGAATAGCTGGCCGTCTGGCTGCTGAAGTTCTTGAAATGATTGAACCCCACGTAGTGCCGGGAGTTACAACTCATGAATTAGATCGCATTTGCCATGATTACATGACTCAAGTACAAGATACCATCCCCGCCACCTTAGGTTATGGTAATCCCTCTAACCCTTTTACTAAATCTATTTGCACCTCAATCAACCATGTGGTCTGCCATGGGATCCCGAATGAAAAACCCTTAAAAGACGGGGATATCGTCAATATTGATGTGACAGTGATCAAACACGGTTTTCACGGAGATACCAGCAAAATGTTTAAGGTCGGCAAAATCCAAAATTATGCTGAACGATTAATTGCGATTACCCAAGAATGTCTTTATCTCGCTATTAAAATGGTTAAACCGGGTATTCAACTAGGTGATATTGGAGCTGCCATTCAAGAACATGCAGAAAACCAGCACTATTCTGTGGTTCGTGAATACTGTGGGCACGGTATTGGTCGAGTTTTTCATGAAGATCCTCAAGTCTTACACTATGGCACTCGAGGAACGGGAATGGTCCTAAAGCCGGGAATGACTTTCACGATTGAACCCATGGTTAATTTAGGCAAACGCCATGTTAAGCTGATGGGTGATGGTTGGACTGTAATCACTAAAGACCACAAGCTTTCTGCTCAATTTGAACATACTATCGCCGTCACTGAAACAGGGCATGAGGTGTTAACGCAACGTAAAGAAGAAGATTTATAATCCTAGACTCTTGCTAATTTCCCTAAATAGAGGGTCCAGGGATTGCTTCCTCTGCAGCCGAATTTTCCACTACTTCAGCTACAACTTTAGCCTCACCCAAGCCACCCCTACCCCTTGAACAATATAGGCCAATAGCACAAGACTCAACAATGCCAGAAATACAGTGGCCGGATGAAGCAAAACGATCACGAGCAAGGCTAAAGTCGGGTGAACGGTCAGGTGATCTTTCTGGGCTGCGTGATGAACCTAGACTTCGCTGATCACAAGATGATGCTGCAGCAGTCGTCAAACTGCCACTGGAGCCACCAGAAGCACTAGTGCCATTCGAGTAAGTTCTACTAAAAGAAGCCCCTATGGAACCTGTCGTCAATGTAAAGGCACTAGAAAGACCTGCTGAAGAAGCAGCAGTAATTGCAGAACCTGCCGATCCTCGAGAGCTGCGAGCTGCTTCAGTAGCTAATAAGTCTTCTCCGTATGTTCTTGGTCCAAATATAGGAGTTGCATGCAGTGCAGAGACAACAGTCCCACGGCGAAGTAAAGGTGGCTTCATCGATGATTGATCAGCAACCATTACATGACTTCCTTCTAGAAGCAATCCGACTTCAACTGCATCTGCCAAAGCCAGCCCATCTACTCCATTAGGAGGCGAAGGTGTCCGAGTAAAAGCCTGAGAAGCAATTGATGTTTCTGATCCTCCTGCTGAATTAAGACTTGTAATAGCACTGACTGCAAAGCCCGAATCTCGCCCTTGAAGACTCATTGATGGGGGTCCTTCTTGTGAAACACCGACTGAGCCTATTATTAGAGTTCGATCTCTCCCGACTGAAGTAGTGAGTGATCCAGTAGGTAACTTCAGGTCACTGGCGCTACGACGACGTGAAGAGGTAAAGTCTACACCCCTACTGACAATACCATTGACACTATTACTTCGCCTAGAATTTACAAGAGAAGCTATTCTTCTAGAAAGAGCTGCCGGCGCTATAAATGGTGATGAAGCAGCAACACCGGGCAGTAATGAGGAAGTGGAACTTGTTAAAGACAACCGACACGATCTAGCAGACAATAATGATGATGCTGGAGTTGCTGCTGCTGCCGCCGCTATAGAAGGCAGAGGAAGTGGTGCCACTAGTGATGCGGGAATATGAGCTGATGACACAATCGAATCGGGCTCCAACTCTGTAAAGGCTGATCTAGGTTGACTACTTGATGAATGCACAGCATCTTCAGAGCCTGCAACAGATTTAGCGCTCTTTCCAGAAGGGAGTCCTCTTACAGATGCTGCTGCGACATCGAATATTCTAATTAATTCTACTTCACCAACCGTATTTCCGCGGACGACACCTCCAAATTGAGAACCTGCGCCTGAGCTTACTCTCGAAGAAGCTGCATCAGGCGATAAACGCCCTGAGCTATCTCTAAACCCGAATAATTTGATCATCAACTTGCGCATTGCTTCCATCAAATCAACTTTCTGCTCTGCTAATGCATCCCTTATCACTGGAGCAATGGCAGACTCGACACTTCGATTATCAGAAACAACTACATGTTTTCGACGATCTAACTCAGCCTGCATGCGCATAGCCAATTCAGGCAGTTTTTCCCCCATAATAGAAAAATGATCTCCATCGACTGTTGCCGCCCCCGTAACGCAAACTGTCAAAGTATTCCATCCCAGTGCAGCACGAGTTTCTGGCTTTACTGAGACACCCATTTTACTTTGTGATGCTTCAGTAGAATACACGACAGGAGAAGTTGTTTTCAAAGCCTGAAAACGAATAGTCGCCAAACCATATAACAGTGATTGAATCACGCGCCATCTTCGAAATATAGCAAGCTCAGAAGTTGATTTTAAGCTGAGACGCTTAACCTGATCAATCGGGGAATCATTCTTTAGGAATTCACTTAATCGGAGCTGCACAGGATCTTGGCCAAAATCCTCTCTCTCCGAAAGTGTGAACCCCTCTACTAGCCAGGACCACTTTAAAATTTTAAGCAATCCTACCAGTTCCTTTGCAAATTTTTCTTTAGATTCATTAATAATGTTGGGTAAAATTTCATCGATTAATCCTAAATATTTCACTTTCTGCTTTTGATTTTCTAGTAGCTCAGCCATCAGTGCAGCTATTGCGGCTCCTGTGGACCAACCCGCTAGATAATACGGTCCATCAGGTTGTAGATGGCGAATTTGAGCGACATAATCAGCAGCAACAGCCCTCAAGTCACAGCAGAGCCAATCAGGATTTGAAAGCCCCGGATGGGAAATACTGTAAACCTCTCGGTTAGAGGCTAATTTTCCGACTAAACGATCATAGTACTCGTTACTACTACCAGTAATATCATGAACTAAAAATAATGGAAGCTCAGACCTAACTGACTCAGTCTTAACTAAAGATTTAAGATCGGGCGTTTTTGCGTCCCCAGTCCGTCTTCTTTCCAAAACTTTTTGATAAACAATTACACTTAGTTTCTCAACGGTTAGCTCTTCCAAAGAACCAACTAGATCATTAAGAGTCAAATTAATTCCATAAGCGGTATTAATTTCACTGACCACACTGACTATACCTATGGAATCTCCACCTATGTAGGTAAAAGGATCGTTAATGCCTACAATAAAACCAGGAGGTGCTATCACTCCCCAAATTGCCAAGATTGTTTCCTCTAAAGCATTGCGAGGAGGAGTTTGTGCATAACTCAAGTCACGAAGAAAAAGAGTTTCTTTGGTTGTCAAAGCAACCCTATCGACTTTTCCACTAACAGCTAAAGGAAGAGGGCCAAATTCAAAAGCACTGGGTATCGCAGGGAGAAGAACACCTGCTCCACGTAAATAACTTCTCAACTCTCGAGTAGAAGGAGCCATCCCTACCCCATCCTTCAATTGAATACAAGCCACCATAGTCCCATTTCTATCTGGAAATCTTCTATTAGGGCGAATAACTACACAAGCCTGAGCGATGCTCTCATGAGCACCAAGGGTCAATTCAACTGCTTCCGTATTAACCAAGATTCCATTACGTTTTGCATTAGCTCCGAGACGACCTTCACAATAAAGCCTGCCAGCGTTCTGAACAAATTTATCACTCGTAAAATAAACTCCACTAATAACACGTCCATCCACTAGCCTGATACTTTCTTTAATCTTAGCACTGGCTTCTGCAGAAGCTCCGATGTAGCCAGGGGTAACATTATTACCGCCAACAATCACCAATTCGCCACTCTCACCTTCTGCAGCAATTCGGTATACCTCACCCTCCGGCACTAATACCATGGCCTCTACAGGCGCCTCTGGAAATGCTATAGGCGCCATTTCCTTGTAAAATATTGACTCAAGCGGAGCAGATGCACCCACTGATCCCAAAAGTTCACGGAATGACAGCATGCTGGCACCAAAAGTCGTTTCAGTTGGACCATAACAGTTTACAGGATCCAGACCCGCCGCCAAACAAGCCTGTATGTTTTGCAAAGTACAACTCTCGCCCACTAAATTCACACGTTTTAGACCTGCGGCCCTGAATGAACGCAATAAGTTTGCCTCTATCAATGTGGTAAGCATTGAAGGAGTTAAAGTTAATTCACTGGCAGGATGCGCCTGCATAAAAGCCAACAGTTTTATTGGATTTCGGCGAGTTTCTTCATCTGCTATGTACAGCGGAACCCCTGTCACCAAGGCGATTAAATAGTCCCAAAGATGAGCATCAAATGCGACAGAAACTGTAGCAACAACCCCCGACACCTCACGAGTGGAATAAAACTTCTCCAATACACCAGCCCAATACCGCAAGCCATGATGACGAATTGGAACACCCTTGGGCTTTCCAGTTGTTCCAGAAGAATTAATAATAAAAGCAATGAGGTCGTTTATATCAGCAGCGCCATTATACGTCAGAGGACTGGATGCACCGATTGCCTTTTCATCAATATCAATAAATTGTGAACTCTCATTGGTGCCCCATACTTTTGTCACCCTGCTCACTAAAGGCTCAGCCGTATCCGTAGCTTTTATCCAGGTCTTAATATCACAATTTCTGATGATCGCCTCATGGTAAGAGGATTCTTGAGTGACATCAAAAGGAACATAAACAGCACCAAGGCGCCATAAAGCAAGTACAGCTATAATTTGATCTAGCCCACGATTGAGATACATCCCAACTCGTGTGCTAGCAATAACTCCATTTGCTTGCAAAGCACCCGCCAAGTTATTAACAGACTCATCAAGGAGTGAAAAATTAACTATTGAGGGATCGGCCACTGAAGCTGGCATCGTTTCCCGAGCAGATACAGCTTTATGAAGCAGTTGATTAAAAATATCAGGGGAGTCAGTAGGCATCTAAATCACCTCAGGTTATGAGTCTCCCTGATGTCTTGAAGCCAGCATCTTCCTGAAACTGAATAATTAGGGTTCTAAATATACCATATTTTCACATAATTCAAGAGGAATTTAAGCATTTAACAGCAGCTCCCGCTAAAGGGGAAGCTGCTGATCTGTACTTTTGAAAGTTTTTTAGGGTAAAAAAGATCCTGGCCTCTGGACTAAAGCCATCTGAAAGTCACTGATTGTTTACGCTGAAGT
>CAIQCE010000238.1 GCA_903870185.1 uncultured Gammaproteobacteria bacterium | reverse complement strand
TCTCGTGAGCAGCATGCATATCCACCAATACTATTCCTTGAGGGTTTTCTGCTAAGATATAAATATTGTGAATTTGCGCTAAAGCAAAACCCAAAGGATAATCACTCTTAATTGAATCAGGCTCTGGGTTTTTAACAAAGGAAACACTGTCATAAATTTTCCTGGGCTCTTCTACTCTTAATTCAAATGAACTTTGCGGAATATGATAATGCTGAGTCCTCACTACATTTAAATTCGGAAAAGTTGCTGAACTTGAAGTTGAAGTTGGATTAGAAGGTGGAATAAAAGCAGATTCTTGCAATTGTGTTCCTGGTTTTGCAGAAGCCAAGGCTTCATGAACCGCATGACGCAAGAAATCATGAACGACTCGACTCTCACGAAATCTCAATTCATGCTTGGTCGGGTGTACATTCACATCGACTGCTTTTGGATCAATTTCCAAATACAATACATATGCAGGATGACGATTTCCGAATAACACATCTTGATATGCTTGCCGTAAAGCATGTGTAATCAATTTATCACGCACATAACGCCCATTCACATAAGCAAACTGCATATCGGATTGACTTCGGGTATAATGTGCCTCAGCAATCCAACCTCTAAGATTCATACCTTCGATAGCAGTATCCACATGAATGGCTGCATTGACAAATTCTTGTCCTAAGATTTGACGAAGCCTCTGCTCTTTCCCTTCTTGTGAATGAGCTACGGGTGTATTCAATAATATTCGATCTTCATTTTTTAAAGTAAATCCCGCTGAAAATTGGCTCAACGCTAATTTCTGAACGGTAGATTCAATATGATCAAATTCCACCTTAGAACTTTTCATGAATTTTCGTCGAGCGGGTGTGTTAAAAAATAAATCTCGAATTTCAAGTGTTGTGCCTTTTGGGTGGGCAATGGGTTTCAATTGAGGATTAGGTTCAATACCTGAAACAGCTAATGACCAGGCTTGGTCTGCTTGAAAATGTGCAGAACTTAAATTAAGCCTTGAAACTGCAGCTATACTGGCTAATGCCTCACCTCGAAAACCTAAACTTGCTATTTGCTCTAAATCATCTAATTCGTGAATCTTCGAAGTTGCATGTCGGCTTAGTGCCAGAGCTAAATCGTCCCGATGAATACCATCTCCATCATCTGATACTCGAATAAGTTCTAAGCCTCCTTGAGCAATCTCAATTTTAATATTTTGAGCACCTGCATCTAAACTATTTTCAATCAATTCTTTTACGACAGAAGCTGGCCGCTCAATGACTTCACCGGCAGCAATCTGATTGGCTAAGTGTTCACCTAATAATTCAATTCTCATATTAAATCCAATTTTTAACCTTGCCCGTAGGGCAATTGCTGACTCTGTTTTTGTGCTAGCCAAGTCCCCCTTGGAGGATTTAATTTGAAATAGGCTGTAATTCCATGTGTAATACTATTCGCTAATTGGCGCTGAAATCTCGGACTATTGAGATGAGCTTCTTCTGAATAATTAGAAATAAATCCACATTCCACCAAAAGAGAAGGAATATCAGGTGACTTCAGAACAACAAATGCCGCTTGTTCCACCTTCCGATGGTGTAGAGGACAAACACTTCCCATAGAATTTAACAATTGATGGCCAATTGAAAGTGAAGCCTGAATGGTAGCAGTTTGTGATAAATTAATTAAGACAGAGCGCAACATATTATCTTTATCATTTAACTCAACACCACCCATTAACTCAGATTGATTTTCACGCTCTGCTAACCAACTAGCTGCCTCACTCGTCGCACCTCGTTGAGATAAGGCATAAACAGAGGCTCCATGAGCTTGATGATTATTAAAGGCATCTGCATGAATAGCGACAAACATATCACCCTTGTATTTCCGAGCTAATTGTAAGCGCTGCCTTAAGGTTAAATAATAATCTCCATTCCGTGTCATCACCGCCCTAAAGCCGGGCTGTTGATTGATTGTGGTTTGTAGCTGCCTCGCTATCGACAATACTGAATTTTTTTCATGACTGCCTCGAGGCCCAGAAGCTCCTGGATCCTTTCCACCATGGCCTGCATCAATGACAATCACAATACTGCGATCACCTGCTATAGCTGCAGAAGAATTTGATTCTACATATGAGGCTGATTTAAAGGCTTTTTGAGTTAAATTTAACACTGAAGATTGTTTAGCATTCAAATGTTGACTCAAATCAACTACCAATC
>CAIQCE010000237.1 GCA_903870185.1 uncultured Gammaproteobacteria bacterium | reverse complement strand
GCTGCCGCGATGCAGGTAGTAGAAAACACTGGGCAAACTTACAACCCTCTGTTCCTCTACGGAGGAGTAGGTCTCGGTAAAACCCATTTAATGCATGCTATGGGCAATTATATTCTTCAAAAAAATCCACAAGCCAAAGTCTTATACCTGCATTCTGAACGATTTGTCGCGGATATGATTAAAGCGCTACAACGTAATGCCATGAACGAATTTAAACGATATTATCGAACCGTCAACGCTCTTCTGATTGATGATATTCAATTTTTTGCAGGTAAAGAGCGCTCCCAAGAAGAGTTTTTTCATACATTTAATACTCTTTTAGATGAAGGCCAACAAATTGTCCTTACCTGTGATCGATACCCCAAAGAAATTGATGGACTAGAGGAACGATTGAAATCAAGATTTGGCTGGGGGCTTACTGTCGCTATAGAACCTCCAGAACTTGAAACTCGTGTTGCTATTTTAATGGCCAAGGCCGAACAAGCTCGTGTAACACTTCCACATGATGTCGCATTTTTTATCGCCAAAAATATTCAGTCAAATGTTCGTGAGTTAGAAGGTGCTCTTAAGCGAGTAGTTGCAAATGCTCACTTCATGGGTCAACCTATCACGGTAGATTTTAGTCGAGAGGCCCTTAAAGACCTTTTAACCTTACAAGCTAAATTGGTAACACTTGAAAATATTCAACGAACTGTTGCAGAATATTATAAAATTAAAGTGGCCGATTTAAATGCAAAAAAACGAAGCCGCTCCATTGCGCGACCACGACAAATGGCGATGGCATTGGCAAAAGAATTAACGAATCACAGCTTACCTGAAATCGGTGATGCTTTTGGAGGTCGTGATCATACTACAGTTCTACATGCTTGTAGAAAAATCAAAGAACTGTTAACAACCAATCTTGATATTCAAGAGGATTATAAAAATTTATTACGAATTTTATCTGCCTAAGGAAATTCAATGGATATTAAATTACAACGAGAATCCCTATTAAAACCGCTTCAAAATGTAATTGGTGTTGTAGAACGTAAACAAACTTTGCCCATATTGGCAAATGTCTTGGTCAGAATTCAAGGCGATGAAATATCCATCACTGGAACAGATCTTGAAGTTGAACTGAGCGCTCGATCAAAACTTGAAATTGAACATTCTCACTCCACTGAGTTTACTGTTTCAGGTCGTAAACTTTTAGATATCTGCAAAGCACTTCCAGAAGAAGCGCCAATAGAACTGAATTATCAAGATCAACGTCTCGCTATTAAATCGGGTCGGAGTCGTTTTACTCTTTCTACTCTTTCTGCAATTGAATTTCCAAAATTTGAAGCGCAAGAAAAACATTTGTCTTTCAATATTGCTCAACGCGAATTCTTACAATTGATTCAAAGAAGCTGTTTCGCAATGGCTCAACAAGATGTCCGCTACTATCTCAATGGAATGTTATTTGAAGCTACTACAGGTTCTTTACGGGCCGTTGCGACCGATGGGCATAGGTTAGCAACTAATTTTACCCAGCTAGCAATTCCTGAAATCCCCAGACTTCAAATTATTGTACCTAGAAAAGGCATAGTCGAACTGTTAAGACTTCTAACAGATTCCGATGGCACTGTAGAAATCACTATCGGTGGAAGCCAAATTCGAGTGGCTCATGAAAATTTTATTTTTACTTCGAAGCTAGTTGAGGGCAGATTCCCCGATTATGACCGCGTAATCCCGAAAAATAGCGACAAAACGATTTTACTAGAAAGGGATGAATTGAAACAAGCATTACAGCGTGCCTCCATATTATGTAATGAGAAATTTCGAGGAATTCGCCTGGAATTACACACGAACATGCTGCGAATTGTTGCGAACAACCCAGAACAAGAAATTGCCGAAGAAGAATTAATTATCGATTATCAACATGAAGAATTGAGCATTGGGTTTAATGTTAATTACTTATTAGATATTTTAAACACCGCTGAACCAGGCAATATTAAAATGAGCTTTACTGATTCAAACAGCAGTGTGCTTATTGAAGAGGAACAACCTCTGTTTAATGCGCTATTCGTAGTGATGCCCATGAGGCTTTAATAGGCGCCAAACCGCCCTGATGATAATAAAATCCATTAAAATTCAAGACTTTAGGAATATACCTGAGGCCAAGCTCGATCTTTCACCTAATTTCACACTGATCCACGGCCTCAATGGCTCCGGTAAAACTAGTCTACTAGAAGCCATTTATTATCTCGGCTTAGGAAAATCATTTCGAACCAGCAATCCGTGTCGAGTTA
The DNA here is from genome assembly GCA_903870185.1 of uncultured Gammaproteobacteria bacterium. Classification (GTDB taxonomy): domain Bacteria; phylum Pseudomonadota; class Gammaproteobacteria; order Coxiellales; family Coxiellaceae; genus CAIQCE01. Next base: position 822 of record CAIQCE010000237.1, on the reverse strand, counting down.
TCCGTGAAAATGCAGAATCTTGTGTTCTAGTGAGTCAATTACAGGCTGAAAACCGAGAAATACCGCTTGGCATTGAGCGAAATCGCTCAGGAACTAAATTAATGCGCTATGATGGAGAAAATTTATCCAGCATCTTATCCCTAACACGCCAACTTCCCATACAATTAATAACAGCTGACAGCCATCAACTATTCACAGAAGGCCCCAAAATTCGCCGTCAATTCTTAGACTGGGGATTGTTTCACGTGGAACCTCGATTCTATCCTCTCTGGCAACAGTTACAAAAAATTTTAAAGCAACGAAATGCCGCACTTAAAGCGCGATTACAAGCTAATGAAATTAAAATTTGGGATAGTGAGTTTGTGAAAGTCTCATCCTCCTTAAATCAGCTTCGCCAAGAGCACATTACCCTGCTACAACCCGTGGCTGATGAGTTTTTTGAATATTTATTGCCTGAAAACAGACCTCAAATCCAATATTACCAAGGCTGGGACCCTTTAACAGACCTTCAAACAGTATTAGAAAAGCAATTTTATCGAGATTTACAGAAAGGTTATACGCAATTTGGGCCTCAAAGGGCTGACTTACAATTTTTCATCCAAGAATCCCCTATTCATGAGTATCTTTCTCAAGGACAACAAAAGCTGGCAGCCTATGCATTGCACTTAGCTCAAGGGAAATTAATGCAATCCCTACTCAATAAAACTCCCTTATATTTAATTGATGACATGCCCTCGGAGCTAGACCCCATTAAACGCAAGCTTATTATCGATATCCTAAGCCAATTTCAAAGCCAGACCCTGCTTACAGGCATTCTAAAAG
>CAIQCE010000236.1 GCA_903870185.1 uncultured Gammaproteobacteria bacterium | reverse complement strand
GATCAATTGAACTAAAAATAAAGTCTTTCTAGGCCCAGCTCGGCCCTAATATGCCCCTTTTTTAACACCTAAGCAAAAAAGTTCAGTTTTTCTCAATTTCGAGAGATGGCCTTAAAGGCATCTCTATAAATTAGCTATTTTGGTGCCAGGCTCCGCCAGTACGATCTATAACTGACTGATTAAATTAATTAAGGTGCCTGGCTCCAAAATTCATGTAGGCCGTGCAAATCCGTAAGATCCACTACTCCTCCCAAAGCACATGCCCCGCTGTCGATTTAATTTTTTCCAAGAGTGCAGCATGTGCTTTCGCCTCTGTCTCACTCACTGGAATAATTGGCAAAGGCGCTCGATTCGCATCCAATCGAGTCGGTGATTGAGTGCTTTGCTTCTCCGCCTCTTCTTCACGCGACTGAAACAAATGCGCTTGACCACCCGTCATCGCAAGATAAACTTGCGCTAAGATTTCTGCATCGAGTAAGGCACCGTGAAGTTCTCGATTGGAATTATCAACCTGATAACGCTGACACAAAGCATCCAAACTATTACGCTGCCCAGGATGTTTTCGACGAGCCATCGCTAAAGTATCAATCACCTCACAATGATCCTTTATGGAAAAATTTTTTTGATGAGATCTTGAATATTCATGATTCAAAAATCCAATATCAAAAGGTGCATTGTGAATAATCAACTCAGCGCCTTTAATAAAATCCAAAAGCTCCAACATCACATCGGCAAACAAAGGTTTATCTTTTAAAAAATCTAAAGTTAATCCGTGAACATTGATCGCACCTTCATCAATTTCACGCTCGGGATTTAAGTAACGATGAAAGTGGCGATTCGTTAACCGACGATTCACCATTTCCACACATCCGATTTCGATCACACGATGACCTTTAGAAGGTTCTAAACCGGTGGTTTCTGTATCCAAAATAATTTGTCGTTGGCTCATTTCTACCCCCCATCCTTTTCAAATTTAGGTGCCTGGCACCTTTAGTTAGTTTAGGTGCCTGGCACCTTTAGTTAAATCTTCGATTGCAGCAATTCTTCGATGGCGCGATTCGCGAGTTGATCCGCCAATTCATTTTCCGCATGTCCGCTGTGACCTTTAACCCAATGCCAAGTAATCTGGTGAATCGAGGAAGCCTCTAACAAACGCTGCCAAAGATCCGCATTTTTCACGGGTTTTTTAGCACTCGTTCTCCAACCATTTCGTTGCCATTGAGCCACCCACTCCGTAATCCCTTTTCGAACATATTGTGAATCGGTGGTTAAACTAATTTCACAAGGTCGTGTTAGAGCAGCTAAAGCTTCAATTGCTGCCATCAACTCCATTCGATTATTGGTGGTATGATCTTCAGCTCCATAAAGCAAACGCTCTTTATCTCCATAGCGAAGAATCGCTCCCCAACCTCCGATACCCGGATTACCTCGACAGGCTCCATCGGTAAAAACTTCAACTGAATCACTCATGCACACTATTCCTAATACTGGGCTCTAAAGGAGCATTAATTATCGGCAACTCTTGCCAATTCAAATCTCGAATCAGCGGCGACAATACCTGTTTTTCAGCCAGGAGTACACTCACCCCACCGGCCCCTTCGCAAAACCATCGACCCATTTTCTCCACTAATTCAGAGTGATGAAAACCACAGGGATTAAAACCCATGCTGCCCGATTCAAATTCAGAAAATCCTAGATCTAACAAATCTTGCATCCATTGCTGCTGAGATCTTATAGAAGCTTTTTTCCAGGGTAATTTGCGCAAGGAAGATTGCATACGCCAAAATATTCCCATCCCTCTTAAATTAAATCGCAAAATCACCAATATTCCACCCGGCTTTAAAGATAAATAACTTTGTTCTAATAAGGTTATCGGATTGGGAAGAAATTCTAAGACATGAGGCAGCAAAATTAGATCGACACTATCAGGCTCCAACGGCAACTCATCTGAAGAAGCTATTACAGAGCTTTCTATTTTCTTAACTGCTGAAGAACTCTCAGCCAGCTCAATATAAATTTGGTGTTTAATAGGACTCACTGAACGCAATATCTTATCTTCAGGCCCACCGATTTGAACGAGGTGATTACCCCATGCTGAATCGATGTATCGGGCTAAGAAATGAGACTCGGCCTTCAGCAACTCTAACGCCGCCGGACTCTTGAACCATTCTGCTAACTTCAGCCCCATCCCTTTATCCCTATAGCTTTTCAGTATCTCGGTACCAGATACGTTCCTGGTACCATTAAAAATCGTTATGATATCAGGTCTTAGGGTTAGGGTGCTAGATTGCGCTATGGATGCGGTTGCTGGCCCGCGCCGCGCTTGGCACCAAGCCGTCGTCCTCTGGCTTGACCAGAGGATCCAGTTAAATAATGATAGTCCTTCTGACAGTCTAGACTTTAGGTCGAGCTGTCGCTTGGCACCAACAATCGCTAAGATATAGCAGCTCGACATCCTTATTGCCCCAAAAGCCATTTACCCGTAAGATGCACCCATGTTCTATAGAAAGCTTCTACATCATGGATTGATAAGCCTCCTCACTGGAGTGCTGCTGGCAGGATGCGCAAGCAACCACAATTCTTCTCGCTCATACGAAACCCAAGACCCCTTTTATTCCTCCAGTTTTGGTGGAAGCAGCATTTGGGATGGTATGGGCCGACATATGAATCTTAGCAACGCCTCGACTCGTGCTCATATGCAACACCAATTACAGTGGTACAGAAATCATCAAGCTTATGTTTATAAAATCACCACCAATGCAGCCCCTTATATTCATTACGTCTATGAGCAAACTCGAAAAAGAGGATTACCGGCTGAACTCGCCTTATTACCGATGATTGAAAGTGCTTATAACCCTTTCCTCTTCTCGCGAACAGGAGCGACAGGTTTATGGCAAATGATGCCCGGGACCGCTTCTGGTTTCGGCTTGGAGATCAACTGGTGGTACGATGGTCGACGAGATACACTCCGATCAACCGATGCCGCATTAACTTACTTGAACCATCTCCATCAAATGTTTGGCAATTGGCTACTCGCGATCGCAGCTTATAATTCTGGGGAAGGCACTGTATTAGCCGCCATTCACCGAAACCAAGTGCTACATAAGAGCACCGATTTTTGGTCTCTTCCCTTACCGATGGAAACTCGAAGCTATGTTCCGCTACTGTTATCTCTGTCTGAAGTGATTAAGAATCCTAGTCATTACGGACTACGCTTAATCAATGTATCGAATGAATGCCCCTTCGCCCCAGTGCGAATGCATCAAGTCTTGGAAATTAAACAAATTGCGCAACTGGCCCATGTTAAAACTTCAACTATTCGTAAATTAAATCCTGGCTTCAGACGCTGGTCCACCACACCGAATCAAGCTTATACGCTACTGCTACCCAAAGATAATATCGAAATCTTTAATCAAGAATTGGCGATGGTTCCTACTCTTGCTCCTACGCAAAGAATTCCTACCTTGCAGTGGGAACATCATCGAGTTACGCCGGGAGAAAGTTTAGGCAGTATCGCAAGGCGTTACCATACAACAGTGCTCGCCCTACGGAATGCTAACAGTCTCAGAAATGATATAATCCATCCGGGTCAAACTATCTTGATTCAAACTCGCTCATCCGCTCCAGCTCATGTGGTTACAGCTGCAGAAGCTCGATATGCAGCTGATCGTGTGCCAGGTCCACAACAAGTCATTCATCAGGTTTCACGCTGGGATTCTCTAGCCAAAATCTCTCGTCGATATGGAACCAGTGTTCATGCGATTCAATTTTGGAATAATATCGGCAAGGGACAAGAAGTTCGGCCTAATCAAAAATTAGTATTATGGTTAAAGCATCGACCTCGAGCAGCGGCTCCAGTATACGCTCGCGCGGGTGGAGGATCTCGTTACCAAGTGCGTGCGGGTGATAACCTCGGCAGTATCGCTAGACGCTACCATGTGACAGTTGCATCTCTACAGCAAACGAATCATATAAGAGGCAATGCCATTCGAAAAAACCAATGGCTAGCGATTCCGGGTAGAGCAAACACACAGCTTGCTCATTACTCAAAACCACGGTACTCAAAATCGGCGCGGGGCTCTAGAACTCATCCAGTGAAACATGGACAAACTTTATATAGCATTGCAAGGCAGTATCATGTTTCCCCACAAGCCTTGATTCAATCGAATCATCTCAACCGAAATGCGGATTTGAGAGCGGGGCAGGTGTTAGTGATTCCGAGGGCTTAAAGATGAAAAGAACGTTGGGCTTCTGCGCTTGGCACTAATCAATAAAATATGTAGGGTGGTGCTAAATCCTGCAACAGCGCTGAACTTAAATTCTTGATAAACTTTAAGCAGGATGAGCCCACCAATCAACATATTCTTATCTCTAAGCTTATATAAAGAATGGGATGCGTGGGCACGCTGCGCTTTGCCCACCCTACATGATTTGATAGTCCTGGCAGACCATCAACCTCCACAATAACTTGACAACTATTGCAGGCCCCCTAAGCTCTAATCTTGAAATGGAGACTATTAATGACTGCACATTTACTACCTGGGAAACCGACTGCTGATCAAATCAAAGCTGTGATCAAAGCGGAACTAAAACAACGATCTGAACAAGGCCTAAAATCACTTGGGCTCGCTGTAATATTGGTTGGCAATAATCCTGCCTCTGAAGCTTATGTCAGTCATAAAAGACGAGCCTGTGATGAAGTAGGAATTAATTCTGAATGCTATCGTTTGGATGAAACAGCGACTCAATCTGAACTGGAAGAATTAATTGATCGATGCAATTCCAATCCTGATATTCATGGAATTTTATTGCAGCTACCGCTGCCTCCTTCCTTTCAAGCTGATCCACTTCTAGAACGTATTGATAAACAAAAAGATGTCGATGGTTTTCATCCTTACAATATTGGTCGATTAGTTCAACGTCGACCAGCGCTACGACCTTGCACACCCTATGGAGTGATGGCACTGCTTAAGCAAACCAATATCGATCTCGCAGGATTAAATGCAGTCGTAGTAGGTGCATCCAATATTGTCGGCAGACCGATGGCCCTCGAATTATTATTAGCTAAATGCACCGTTACTGTTTGCCATCGATTTACTCGTGATTTAGAACAGCAAGTGAATAAAGCTGATTTATTAGTCGTTGCAATCGGCTACCCTGGAATCATTAAAAGCGAATGGATTAAACCCGGTGCAATCGTGATCGATATTGGTTTTAATCGATTGAAAGATGGACAGATTGTGGGTGACATCGATTTTGAAGCTGCTCAATCTCGAGCCTCATGGATTACGCCTGTGCCGGGTGGTGTGGGATTAATGACGGTTGCAATTTTGCTTCAGAATACTTTGTTGGCCGCTAAGATTCAGGAAGGCAGTGTTTGTATATAAAAGAGACTATCTAATGTGTAGGTTGGTCCCAAGCAGAGCGCGGGCCATATATGGACTCATCCGTTTTGAGAAGGATTTTTTTGTGTTGACCGATAAGAGAAGTGACT
>CAIQCE010000235.1 GCA_903870185.1 uncultured Gammaproteobacteria bacterium | reverse complement strand
TTTTTTACTCATTTTTTATATACTGTGATCGCTGTTACTTTGATCATTATTGGCATATCACTTTGTTTTCCAAAATCAGGTACTGAATACGACCGTGACTTGATTCATAAAATCAAACAAAACTTTGAAAATATTAGTTCACTTGAACAAGTCCATATTTATAGCATACATGGCAATGTTGAACTTAAGGGCCACGTTTTCAAACGAAGCCACTCAGATCTAGCAGAACAACTCGCTGAAACCACACCCGGCGTTAAACAAGTCGATAATAAATTAGTGATTGATCAAGAGAAGCTATAGCCTCTTCTTAATACATAGAGGCCTGATAAATTATTCTTTCCAGACTAAATCTAAATCTCTCGCCGCTTTAATTTCATCCAATCGGCTGACAGGACGAGTCAATGGCGCCGATTTTAGAAGCTCAGGCTGTGTTTTAATTTCCTGCATGATCGAAGCCATTGCATCGATAAACGAATCAATCGCTTCCTTGGATTCCGTTTCAGTGGGCTCAATCAATAAGCACTCAGGCACTAACAATGGGAAATAAATAGTCGGCGAATAAAACCCATAATCCAATAATCGCTTGGCGACATCGAGTGCTGTAATCCGATATTCCTTAGTCAACGGCTTCAAGGTGATAATAAATTCATGAGTGGCTCGACGCTTAGGATAGGCCAAGGTATAGCCCAAAGCTTCCAATCGCTTCATCAAATAATTCGCATTAAGTGTGGCAAATTCACCCACTCGTTTCACACCTTTTCGACCCAAGACCCGCGCATAAATAAAAGCTCTCAATAGCACACCCGCATTCCCCATAAAGGCAGACAAGCGCCCAATCGTTTGAGGGCAATCTTTTTCAGTCAACCATCGATAAGTATCATTTGATCGACCGACAACTGGAGTCGGCAAAAATGCTTTTAATCGATCATTACAAGCCACAGGTCCTGCCCCAGGGCCACCGCCTCCATGTGGAGTGGCAAAGGTTTTATGTAAATTAAGATGCATCACATCAAAGCCCATATCGCCAGGACGAACCTTACCTAAAATTGCATTAAGATTGGCTCCATCGTAATACAAGAGCCCGCCCGCTTCGTGTACGATTTTCGCAATGTCTTGGATGTTTCTTTCAAACACACCAAGCGTAGAAGGATTAGTTAACATAATGCCGGCTGTTTCTGGCCCGACTGCATTTCGCAAAGCCTCTAAATCCACGTCACCTTCTGCCGTCGTTGGAATTTCTTTTACCTTATATCCACACATCGCAGCTGATGCAGGATTCGTTCCATGAGCTGCATCGGGAACCAACATCACTGTACGTGCTTCATCTCCACGTGATTTATGATAAGCCGCAATCATCGCCACACCTGCAAACTCTCCTTGTGCACCTGCCATCGGTGTTAAAGAAATAGCTGTCATTCCCGTGATTTCCATCAAATCATTTTGCAAATCATAGAGGCAATTTAAAAATCCTTGAGATTGCATTTCTCCACTCAAAGGATGATGAGATGCAAATCCTGGCAAGAGCGCATATTTATGGGCAGCTCTTGGATTGTATTTCATGGTACAAGAACCGAGCGGGTAAAAATTAGTATCGATGGAATAATTGAGCTGTGATAATCGGGTAAAATGTCGAACCGCTTGCAGCTCTGATATCTCTGGCAATCGCGGCGCATTCTCTCTTAAATATTGAGCCGGAATATCGCAAGCCACTTCTCTTAAAACTTGAGCATTTGCTCGTCGACCTTTTTTAGAAATTTCAAATGAGAGCATTTTCGTATTCCCTTTAAACTTTAATCGATTCAATCAGCAATTGTTGATACTGCATCAGATCCGCTTCTGATTTGGTTTTAGGGCTTATGTTTTAAATTTGGGCAGAAAGTTTGGCTTATTGCTAATATAAGCGTTGTAGCGATATA
>CAIQCE010000234.1 GCA_903870185.1 uncultured Gammaproteobacteria bacterium | reverse complement strand
TTGAGTTAAAGAGTAAATCTTATGTTGATCGAAAAGATTACTCGGGTTTGAAGGCCTTCAAAAAAGATTATCCTATAGCCCATTGTTATTTGATTTATGCAGGCGACCATATTGAAAAACATGACGATATAACTCTTCTGCCCATAAAGGATGCTTTGTTTAAGTTGCCGGGATTATTTATGTAACTGGATCCCCCAGTTAAGCCATAGGCTAAATCTTTGGGGGAAATAATTGTTAGGCCGCGCTTCGCTTGGCACTAACCTACATTTTAGATAGTCCCGCTGTAAAATGTAGTATTTGACTCCTGAACTGGTATTATAATTTTTTACATCCACTCAGGGATTGGAAGTAGATGATCACTCATGGCTTCAACCAAGCATTGTTGACTCCGCTCCGCGCCATGAGGTGGCGCTATCTGCCCCTCTTGATGATTTATTTCGCCTATGGGGCGACCAGTTTTTCCACGATTGCCGAAAGTTTTTTTGTGAAAGAGCAATTGGATATTTCTGCTGAAGGCATGATGATGATCGGGGTTTGGTACAGCCTGCCCTGGAATATCAAGATGATCTTCGGGCAATTAGTGGACTCCGTTCCCATCTTTGGTTCTTCCCGTGCCGTTTATGTGTTTATTTCAGCGGCGATGATGGCATTCGGCAGTTTGCTCTTAGTGGGATTGGCGGGCCGCTGGCCTTCCTTGGAGATTTTCGGTTCTCCTAATGTGGTTTATTTGATCGCGAGCTTAGTGACGGTGATGGGGGTTGTGATCCAAGATGTGGTCGCCGATGCTATGTCGGTGGAAGTCATTTCTCGCGAAGGCAAAACAGAAGAAGAAATTAAAAGAGAATTGGGGATGGTGCAGGTCTTGGGTCGGCTGTCCATTGCCTTTGCAGGATTTTTGACGGCGGGCCTCGGTGGCTGGCTGATGAATTATGCTTCCTTTAAAACCATATTTGCTTTCACTTGGCTGATTCCGATTGTTTCAGTCATCGGTGTGCTTTGTGTAAAGATTAAAAAACCAGTGATGAAGCCGATCAACCCTGTCATTTTCTTTGGAGGATTGAGTTATGCCATATTGATTTTAATGATTGCTTTTAGTGATTGGGTGTATCGGCAGGAATTTATATTTTGTATCAGCCTCGTGGTGATCATTGCTTTGCTTAAACAAATGGCTCGGCATTTTGAGAAAGAGACGATTCGAAAAGTGGTGGCTTTGGCTTCGGTGATTTTTATTTATCGCGCGATGCCGAATATTGGGCCTGCGATGCAGTGGTGGGAGATTGATAATCTTGGTTTTGACCCGTCTTTTTTTGGGACCTTGGCACAAATCAGCTCGGGTTTGCTGATTATCGGCATGTGGTTTTTTGCAAAACCCTTAACTCAGAAACCGATTGCGTGGATCTTGGTGGTCTTGAGTGTCTTGGGCTTTGTGTTAAGCCTGCCAATGTTGGGTATGTATTATGGCTTGCATCATTGGACAGAAGCAATCTGGGGATTTGGGGCTCGCAGCATCGCCTTGGTGGATACGGCGGTAAGTTCGCCTTTTGCTCAGCTCAGCATGATTCCATTGCTGACCTTTAATGCCCTCTATGCCCCCAAAGGGAATGCAGCGACTTGGTTTGCCTTGATGGCGTCTTTAATGAATCTAGCGGTGACCGCCAATAATTTAATCAGTAAGGCTTTGAATAAAGTTTGGGTCGTGACTCGAACGGTGCATGATGCGACCGGCCATATCTTAGTCCAGGCCGATTATAGCCAGCTTGGTAAGTTGATGTGGACCTCGATGCTCCTCAATCTCATCGTCCCGATTTTGGCCGTGGCGCTATTTTTAGGTCGGAAAGGATTTCGCTCGAAAGGCTAGGTCTGGTATTATTTCCACCAATTTTCCCATTAATCACAAAGAGCCAGGTCAGACTATGAGTCAAACAGCCATCAATCCTACTCGTGAGCAAAATTATCCAGAGTGGTACCAGCAAATCGTCGCAGCCGCTGAATTAGCTGAAAATTCACCCGTGCGAGGATGCATGGTGATTAAGCCATGGGGCTATGCGATTTGGGAAAATATGCAGCGAGAGCTGGATGATCGATTCAAAGCGACAGGTCATGTGAATGCATATTTTCCCTTGTTGATTCCCTTAAATTTACTCGAAAAAGAAGCCGCTCATGTCGAAGGTTTTGCGAAAGAATGCGCAGTCGTAACTCACAGCCGATTAAAGGCCGATGGCAAAGGGGGTTTGGTGCCCGATGGTGAGCTGGAAGAGCCTTATATTATTCGCCCGACCAGTGAAACCATTATCGGGATCACGTATGCGAAGTGGATAGAATCTTATCGAGATTTACCGATTTTGATTAATCAATGGGCGAATGTGATGCGATGGGAAATGCGCACCCGATTATTTTTGCGCACCTCCGAATTTTTATGGCAGGAAGGTCATACGGCACATGCAAGCTCAGAAGAAGCGCTTGAAGAGACATTAAAAATGTTAGAGGTTTATGCCGAATTTTCTGAAAATATTGTAGCGATGCCGGTGATCAAAGGTGAGAAGACAGTGGGTGAGCGTTTTCCAGGAGCAGCTCATACTTATTGCATTGAATCGATGATGCAGGATGGAAAAGCGTTGCAGGCAGGGACTTCACATTTTATGGGTCAAAATTTTGCGAAGGCTTATGATATTCAATTTTTAAGTCAAGCCGGTGAGCGAGAATATGCCTGGACGACTTCCTGGGGGATGTCGACGCGGATGATCGGTGGATTGATCATGACTCATGCCGATGATAATGGTTTGGTATTGCCACCTGCATTAGCGCCTCATCAAATTGTAATCTTGCCGATTTATCGAACACCGGAAGAGCGTGATGCAGTATTGAACTATTGTGAAACATTGAAGCGCTCACTTTCTGCTAAAAGTTTTAAAGGTCGAGCGATTCGAGTGCATATGGATGATCGCGATTTGCGAGGCGGCGATAAAAATTGGCAGTGGATTAAAAAAGGTGTTCCAGTTCGTTTAGAAATTGGTCCGCGTGATTTGGCAAAAAATTCGGTGGCGATGAGTCGTCGAGATCAAGATGTGAAAGCGAAACAATTTATTAATACGGAAGAATTGATTGAATCGATGGAATCGGTGTTGAATGAAATCCAAGCACAATTATTGTCGAAAGCAAAAGCCTATCGAGATGCTAATACTCGTGAGATTCATAGCTTGGATGAATTCAATGCTTATTTTAGTGGATCCGATGATGCAGTTTTAAGTTCAGGATTTGCGAAATGCTATGCGATCGATGATCCTAAAATTGAAGAACACTTGAAGCCACTTAAAGTTAGTGCTCGATGCATTCCTCTGGAGCAATCAGGAAAAGAGGGTCGTTGCATATTTACCGGAGAGAAAGTTCAAAGCCAAATTATTTTTTCGAAGGCCTATTAAATGAATTTTTCATCAGCATCTCCTGATGAATTTTCATTAGTAGATGGTAGCGTTCATGTTTGGTCGGCTGATTTAAATCGATCGACAGCCGAAGTGGATGAAATGTATGAATGGCTTTCACCCGATGAACAAGAGCGCTCTCACCGTTTCATTTCTAAATCTTTAACCGATAGTTATGTGGTGTCTCACGCGATTCTGCGAGAAATTTTGGGGCGTTATCTTAATCAAGATCCTGCCTCATTAGTTTTTGAAAAAACCCCTCATGGGAAGCCCTATTTAAACGGACAAAATTTAACTTTCAATATGACGCACACTCAAGGGGTTGCATTGTATGCGATAGCACTTCAACCGGTGGGGATTGATATCGAGTGCTTGAGTCGAGCTGTTGAAGTAGAAGAAATTGCGAAACGATTTTTTACTCCTAGTGAATATCAACTTTTATTGATGCTTCCCGTTGAGCAACGCCAACAGGCTTTCTATCGTTGTTGGACCCGAAAAGAAGCCTTTATCAAAGCGATGGGTGAAGGGTTGACTTATGGGCTGGATAAATTCGAAGTGGATTTTATGAAAGATCAAAATTGTTTAATCAGTATTGAAAATTCAACTGCTAAAGCGAAGGAATGGGATCTTATGGCTTTGAATTATTCTGCCGAACATACCGCTGCATTGGCTCTTAAGGGAGCTATAAAAAATTTAAGTGCTTGGGGGTGGAGCAGGGCTCCCGCATCAAAATTTGAACAAAGTAGCTAGCATTTTAGTAAGATAAGCTTCGCTCCAACCTGCACACTTACGTTTTGTCTTTAAACTAGCCTTTTTTGTGGTGTCCTGCTTTAACACATTTAAGATTATTCGTC
>CAIQCE010000233.1 GCA_903870185.1 uncultured Gammaproteobacteria bacterium | reverse complement strand
GACGAATAATCTTAAATGTGTTAAAGCAGGACACCACAAAAAAGGCTAGTTTAAAGACAAAACGTAAGTGTGCAGGTTGGAGCGAAGCTTATCTTACTAAAATGCTAGCTACTTTGTTCAAATTTTGATGCGGGAGCCCTGTCCCCTTACCCCAGGCCCTGGAAGAATAGCTCGGAACCTGATAAATTACCCGCTATTCTATCAATAGGTACACACTATGAATCTGAATTATTTAGAATTTGAACAGCCCATTGCTGAGCTTCAGGAAAAGATTGAAGAGCTTCGGCGCGTTGGAATCGGGCAAGATATTAATTTAACTGAAGAAATTGCTCGCTTAGAGTCTAAGAGTGAGGCATTGACTCGATCGGTCTTTTCATCATTGACGGCTCAGCAGGTCGTGCAGATGGCTCGCCATCCCTTGCGTCCTTATAGCTTGGACTATATCCATGAGATATTTACCGATTTTGATGAATTGCATGGGGACCGACATGGCTCTCGTGGGGCGCCTATTGTAGCGGGTCTGGCTCGTTTGGATGGCCAACCGGTGATGGTGATTGGTCAGCAGAAAGGCAGGACGACGAAGGAAAAGGTCGAACGTAATTTTGGAATGGCGACTCCTGAGGCTTTTCGTAAGGCTATGCGATTGATGCAAATGGCCGAAAAATTCCAATTGCCGATCTTTACCTTTATCGATACCCCGGGGGCTTATCCGGGTATGGAAGCCGAAACAACGAATCAGAGTGAAGCGATCGCTCGTAATCTATTTGTGATGTCGAATTTAAAAACACCGATTATTTGTACCGTGATTGGTGAAGGCTGTTCCGGCGGTGCTCTGGCAGTGGGTGTCGGTGATCGACTCTTGATGCTTCAATACAGTTATTACTCAGTGATTTCTCCAGAAGGTTGTGCTTCTATTTTATGGAAGAGTGCGGCTAGAGCGGGGGACGCGGCTGAGGCTTTAAATCTGACCGCGGAGCGATTGTATTCATTGGGTATCAGTGATGAAGTGATTCCTGAGCCATTGGGTGGGGCACATCGTGATTTGAGTGGAATGGCAGCTACTTTGAAACTTCGATTATTGGATAATTTGAGAGAGTTGCAAACTCAGCCAATTGAATCGGTATTGAAGGATCGTTATCAACGGTTGTTGGATATTGGTAAAGATTAATTCATTAAAAGCGCCTGTTATTGCTGAGCTTGAAACTCGTCGCCCCAAAACTATTTGGTTGGCTTATAGTGGTGGTTTGGATTCCCAGGTTCTATTGCATTTCTTTTCTAAGATTCGGGAAGAAATTTCATGGCTTCATTTGGAAGCGGTTCATATTCATCATGGTTTAAATCCTAACGCGGATGAATGGGTGGAGCATTGCAAAACCTATTCTGAAAAAACCAATATTCCATTTAGAGTGATTCACGTTAAAGTGGAAGATCGTGCTGAATTAGGTTTGGAAGCCGCTGCTCGAAAGCAACGTTATAATGCCTTTAATCAATTATTAAATTTCGATGAAATCATCCTGACGGCCCATCATCAAAATGATCAAGCTGAAACTTTGTTATTGCAGTTGCTGCGTGGTTCAGGGCCGAAGGGTTTGTCAGCTATGCCTGAATTTAAAGCATTAGCG
>CAIQCE010000232.1 GCA_903870185.1 uncultured Gammaproteobacteria bacterium | reverse complement strand
GCATCTAATCTATTACGAAACTCTGGCGTGAAAGTCGATTTCACAGCTCCCAGAATACCTTGAGTATCTATCTCTGACTTAAAGCCAATCTGGGTTTTTTCCAAAGTATCGACACCCACATTACTAGTCATGATGAGAATGCTATGACGAAAATCAGCTTTACGACCATTGTTATCCGTCAGCGATCCATAATCCATCACCTGTAATAATAAATTGAAAATACTAGGATGGGCCTTTTCTATTTCATCGAGTAGAACTACTGAATAGGGTTGTTTGATCACGGCTTCAGTCAACATACCGCTCTGTTCATGCCCAACATAACCCGGAGGTGCACCAATCAAACGTGAAACTGAATGCGCTTCTCCATATTCGGACATATCAATGCGAATGAGTTCTACCCCAAGTTCATGGGCTAATTGTTTAGAAAGCTCAGTTTTACCAACCCCTGTAGGGCCAATCATCAAGAAGCTACCGATAGGTTTATCAGTAGAATTCAATCCCGAACGAGAAAGTTTGATCGCCTCTACCAATTTATCAACGGCATAATCCTGGCCAATGACTGTCTTTTTAAGTTGTGATGATAAATTTTTCAAAACAGACCTTTCCCCATTACTCAGCTGCTGTAGAGGAATTTTGGCCATCTTAGCCACGATACTTTCAATTTCATGGACGCCAATCTCAGCATGCCGTTGATTTTCAGGTTGTAAACGCTCATAAGCACCTGCTTCATCAATTACATCAATAGCTTTATCTGGCAAATGGCGATCAGGCAAATATCGTATTGATAATTCTACAGCTTTTTCTAGGGCCTCTGTTTGATAAGAAATGCCATGATAGCTTTCATAACGCGATTTAATACCTTTTAGAATTTGCAATGCCTCATCGTAATTAGGTTCAGAAACATCGATCTTTTGAAAACGTCTGAGCAAAGCGGGATCTTTTTCAAAATTTTGACGATATTCTTCATGAGTAGTCGCCCCGATACAACGAATTTCCCCTGAGCTGAGTATAGGTTTAATAAGATTAGCTGCATCGACTGAGCCTCCCATAGCGGAACCTGCCCCCACTAAAGTATGAATTTCATCGATGAAAATGATAGAGCCTTTTTCACGCCCGAGGTTATTTAATGTAGTTTTAAAGCGTTTTTCAAAATCTCCTCGATATTTTGTACCAGCCAACATTAATCCTAAATCGACTGAATAAACGACTGAATTCTGAAGAGGTTCTGGCACATTATGATTGACGATCATTTGAGCTAGGCCTTCCGCTATTGCCGTCTTACCCACTCCAGCCTCTCCCACATAAAGAGGATTGTTTTTAGTTCGACGACAAAGTACTTGAACGGTACGCTGGATCTCTTCTTTTCTTCCGATCAATGGTTCAATCTTTCCTCTTAACGCTTTTTCATTAAGATTGATCACAAAATCAGATGTTTTTTCAGTTTCGGCGCCAATCTGAGGTAAAATTCCAAATTCCGGACTAGATTCTGTAAAAAACCCAGGTGGTGTCTGATGAGATGGGGTCGGTTTCTTTTCAATTCCCCGTAATGCATAGTTCATTAAATCCGCAAAATTTAAATGCTCTTCATGCAGGAAAAAGAAAGCCTGGCTATCGATTTCAGCCAATAAAGAAAATAGGACAGAGCGACTGCTCACTTCATCAGAATGGGTAAGCTGTGCCTGATCAATCGCCCTCTGCAATACCCTTTGAAAAGCAGCAGTGGGCTGAATTTCAATTGAGCTAGGGTTTTCAAAGGTGGGCGTGTGCTCATCGATATAAATGCAAAGACCCGTCTTAAGGCGAGTAATATTGGCACCTGTATCACGAAGAATCTCTTGGGTTTCAGAATCGTCCAAGAGGGCTAATAAAAGGTGCTCTAAAGTCACCATTTTATGCCGCTTCTCGCGTGCGCGCTCAAAGACCGTATTGATTGTAAATTCTAAAGCTTTACTCAGCATATCAACTCCCTGCTTTTAGTTTGAGAAATCCTTTCTCTAGTATGCAATATTCATCACATGTGGTGCATTATAGCATCTCCAAACTGAGAGCAAGTCAATTCCTTCGCATTTTCTGCCATTCGAGCTAAGTCATAGGTCATTTCCCTATTCATGAGAGCCTTGGAAATTCCCTTAATAATCAAGTCTGAAGCCTCGATCCAACCCATGTGCCGAAGCATCATTTCGGCCGATAAAATAATTGATCCTGGGTTCACTTTATTTTGTCCAGCATACCTAGGAGCCGTTCCGTGAGTAGCCTCAAACATGGCGATCGTATCACTCATATTGGCGCCAGGAGCAATACCAATACCCCCTACCTGAGCAGCTAAGGCATCAGAAAGGTAGTCTCCATTTAAATTAAGAGTGGCAATGACACTATAATCCTGAGGTCGGAGTAAGATTTGTTGTAAGAAGGCATCTGCAATCACATCTTTTACGACGATAGTTTTGCCATTCTTAGGATTCTTAAATGAAAGCCAGGTTCCACCTTCATAAGGCGTAGCACCATATTGCTCTGTAGCAAGTTCATAGGCCCAATCCTTAAACCCACCCTCTGTAAACTTCATGATATTGCCTTTGTGAACGATAGTGACGGAGTCTCTGTCATTATCGATAGCATATTGATATGCCTTATTCACGAGACGCAGGGTTCCTTCTTTGGAAACTGGCTTAATACCTATTGAAGAGCTTTCTGGAAAGCGGATCTTAGTGACCCCCATTTCTTTCTGTAAAAATTGAATAAGTTTACGAACCTCAGGAGTTCCCGCCTTCCACTCAATCCCTGCATAAATATCCTCTGAATTTTCCCTAAAGATCACCATGTCTACGGCTTCAGGGTGTTTGACTGGACTTGAGATGCCTTGGAAATAACAAACGGGTCTTAAACAGACATAAAGATCCAAAGTTTGGCGTAATGCAACATTCAATGAGCGAATCCCACCGCCAACTGGGGTTGTTAAAGGACCTTTAATCGAAATCAAATATTCGGCTAAGGCTTTCAAAGTTTCATCGGGTAGCCATTGATCATTACCATAAACTTTAGTGGCTTTTTCACCTGCATAGACTTCCATCCAGGCGATGGATCGTTGACCCCCATAAGCCTTTTTGACGGCCGCATCCACAACCTTAATCATAACCGGAGTAATATCAATTCCAATGCCATCCCCTTCTATAAACGGAATAATGGGGTGATCAGGCACATTGAGCGAGTGATCCGCGTTAACCGTGATAGCTTGACCCTTCTGAGGGACTTGGATGTGTTGATATGGCATGAAGACTCCCTAAATTCGTTTTATTTAAGTGCACTAGGATAACACTAAATCAGCCTTTTAGGGAGACGGATATTGACAGAATAAATGGTTAAACTACCATAGCGCGATGAATACTTCCTCACATGTGATCGTCGGCCTTTCAGGCGGAGTTGACTCTGCTGTTGCTGCTTTGTTATTAAAACAACAGGGCCATCAGGTAACGGGTATTTTCATGCAAAATTGGGATACTGAAAATGAGGACCCACATTGCACAGCCGCACAAGATCTATCGGATGCCAGACTGGTTGCTGACCGACTGGGAATTCCACTTCATCATGTCAATTTTGCTCGCGAATACTGGGATAAGGTCTTCCAGCATTGCCTTGATGAATTCGCGGCTGGCAGAACCCCAAATCCTGATGTCTTATGTAATCGAGAAATCAAATTCAAAGTATTTTTTGAGCATGCAATGAATCTCGGGGCTGATTACTTAGCGACTGGACATTATGCAGGAATAAGGGAACTCAATGGCTCTCATCAATTATTAAGGGCAGAGGATTCTGGCAAAGACCAAAGTTATTTTCTTT
>CAIQCE010000231.1 GCA_903870185.1 uncultured Gammaproteobacteria bacterium | reverse complement strand
CTGAAAAAATTTAGCTCTAAACCAATGTTTGTGCTCATCGCCTAATGTGCTGCCTTGTCGATATTCGGCTAAGGTGGGGTCTTGTGGAATTTTTTCAAAAATTAATTTTGTAATAGCTGCCAATCGTTTTGTAGCATTTTTTTCCGTGTATTGGTTGGGTGATTTTTTGCAAAGATTTTCGACTTCTTTAACCAGGGTTTCGAATTGATCTAAAAATAATGGATGTGCTAGCAAGCACCATCCATTAATAATCAGGCCATCGGTTTTTGACACGGTTAATCATCCTCATCATTCAAGGGCTTATCTAAGTCGATTTTCATATTAGAGGTTAGCTTGGATGCTCGTTCAAACAAGGTCGCATTTATAGTCTGAATTTGCTTGGGATTATTTTTAATATCATGAGCTATAAAAGTTAAAAATTGTCCCAATACAGGGTCATTTTCATCGGCGCGAGAAATGAGCACATTGCCATTTTTTTGGATGGTGTAGGTGATTTTATCTCGCTTCCCCAGCTGTAAGGATTCCCTGATTAATTCGGGGATGGTAGTTTGGTAGCGGTCAGTTAGGGTCGACTTTACTTGTAATACAAATTTTCGCATGCTCAGGCCTCTGATGAGAATATTTGTATATGGTAATGCAATTGCATTACTACATCAAGTGCTAGTTAGGTGCCGGCTACATAATGGGTGCCCGGATGGCGCTTTTTGTGAAAGTAATGCCGTCATAATCTTCAAATCTATCCCAATACTTTAGCGCCAATTATGTGCCAGTTACATACCTGGCGCAATAATATTCCGTTTTATTTCAATGTGTTATTAGTCTGTTTTGGAAATATTTTAGCGCTTTAGGTGAATAAACCGATAAGGATAGGGATTCTCAGCGTCAGCTTCGTGAGACTCGATGCTCACTTCCTGCCATTCTTCAGGATCCCATTCTGGGAAAAAGGCATCAGCTTCAAATTCGTGTTCAATCAGGGTGAGATATAGATTTGAACTACTGCTCAAGGCTTCTCGAAATAATTGCCCACCTCCGATAATCATGACTTCAGGCTCATCTTTCAATAATACTTTGGCCGCTTCGAGTGAGGGGGCAACTTCACAGCCTGGGATGGCTAAATCACTTTGTCGTGAGAGCACAAGATTTCGTCTTTGGGGAAGGGGTCGGCCGATGCTTTCATAGGTTTTGCGCCCCATCACAATCGGTTTTCCTAAGGTAAGTGCTTTAAAATGTCGAAGATCAGCGGGCATATGCCAGGGGAGTTGATTGTTTAGGCCGATGCCTCGGCGGTGATCCATGGCGGCGATGAGAGAAAGTATCAAGAAAATCTCCTAAAAAAGTAAGTTACTCCATTTTTCTTCTCCCTCTGGGAGAAGGTGGCCGTAGGCCGGATGAGGGTTGCTTTAACGAAACCACTCTCAATCTGTTACATCGTGCTCAAGCCGCAAACTTGCATTAAAACAGTTGCTAAGGCTAGATCCTGCCCTTATCATGTACGGTTTAAAGAAAGCAACCAAAGGACAGAGCTAAAATCCATGATATCTCAAACTCAATCGCCGATCATGCGGTTTTCTTCTAAAATAGTGGCTTCAGTCTTAATGGCTGGGATTCTGAGTCTAAGTACGACTGCAGAGGCAGAACATTATGCCGTATATCCTTCGGTGACTGTTAAAGATCCAGCTAAATTGGCGCAAGTTAAGCGTGGTGAATATTTAGCGAAGGCGGGTGATTGTATTGCCTGTCATACCGATACCACGGGTGGAAAGCCTTATTCCGGTGGATTGCCGATCAAAACCCCTTTTGGAACTTTTTATTCTCCTAATATTACTCCCGATAAAGAAACAGGTTTAGGTAATTGGACTGATCCGGAATTTATCAACGCGATGCACAATGGTATTCAGCCAGATGGCTCCAATAATTATCCCGTATTCCCTTTTTTATGGTACACCAAAGTTTCCACCCAAGACTTGCTCGATATTCGGGCTTATTTGAATGCGATCCCTGCTGTTCGTCGAGCGAATCGAGCACCGGATGTTCCATTTCCTTTTAATATTCGTTTTTTACAAAATTTTTGGAAGCTGATGTTTTTCACCAGCCACAAAGGTGAATTCACAGCAGATCCTAAGCGCTCTCCTGAGTGGAATCGTGGGGCCTATTTGGTTGAGGGTTTGGCTCATTGTGGAATGTGCCATACACCGATTAATCCATTGGGAGGGCCGAAGCGTGCTTATGATTTAACGGGTAATATGGTCGACGGAATGTTGGCGCCCAATATTTCAGCACCTGCTTTAAAAGATGTTCCTGTCGAAAAAATTGTTCAGGTCTTTACTCAAGATAAAATGTTGTCAGGCGGAAAAGTAGCAGGCCCAATGCTAGAAGCGAATCGTGATAGCTTCCGATACCTCACTCCAGAAGATCAACGTGCGATTGCTGTTTACATCAAAACAGTTGATAGCAAGCAACCTCCTAAAGCGAAGATTGAAACTACTGGCGCTAATGTTGGCAAATCAGTTTACGAATCTTCTTGCTACGCTTGTCATGATAGTGGCGCTGCAGGTGCACCTAAGATCGGTAGCTCAGCGGATTGGGTGCCTCGAGAAAAAGCAGGCATGGATACACTATATAACAATGCGATTGTGGGAGTTGGTGCAATGCCGGCTAACGGAAACTGTAGCACTTGTACCGATACTCAAATTAAAGCAGCTGTCGATTATATTGTAGATATGAGCAGTGCTGAGAAATCTTCGGGTGCTTCAGAGTCAAGCGTGGGTCGACCTGACACACCTTTGCAACCCTTGAGTCTTGCGCAGGGTGAAGCTGTTTATAATAAAGTGTGTGCCGTTTGTCATGCGAAAGGAGAAGTAGGAGCTCCCGTAGTTGGCAACAAAGCTGAATGGGCTCCGAGAATTGCTCAAGGTATGCCGATATTATTTAAACATGCCATCGATGGTTTTCACGATATGCCTCCAAATGGAGCTTGTCATAAATGCGACAATGCTGAAGTAAAGGCTGCAGTGAAATACATGGTTCAAGAAAGTAAAACTCAGGGTGATTACTCACTTTGGTAATAGATCCATTCGAATAGATTAATAAAAGAGGAAATTGGTATGCGCATTTTGGCCGCCTTAAGTCGAAGATTTTTATTGTTGATGACGGCATTATTGCTAGCACCTTCGGCTTGGGCAAGAAGCTCCTATAGTTGTGCCATGAATATGCCGGAAGGGGTGACTCCTGTTAGTCATGAAATTTATGATTTGCACATGACTATTTTTTGGATTTGTGTGGGAATGGGGGTCTTAGTATTTGGAGCGATGTGTTATTCGATGCTAGTGCATCGTAAATCTCGTGGCGTTAAAGCGGCTCATTTTCACCATAATACCTGGGTGGAAATCATTTGGACGGTGATTCCTTTTGTCATATTGGTTGCGATGGCAATTCCTGCCACTCGAGTATTGATCGAAATGAATGACACCACTAAGGCTGATATTAATATTAAAATCACGGGCTATCAGTGGCGTTGGAAGTATGAATATCTAGATGAAGGCATTTCATTTTTCAGTAGTCTTTCTACTCCTCAGCAGCAAATGGCGGGTGGTATGGTTGCGAAAGATCGATGGTATCTCTTGGAAGTGGATAATCCTTTGGTCGTGCCTATACACAAAAAGATTCGTTTTTTAGTGACTTCAAATGATGTTGTTCATTCTTGGTGGGTGCCTGATTTAGGAGTGAAGCGAGATGCGATTCCTGGATTTATTTATGAGTCTTGGGCGTGGATTGAAAAAGCTGGAATTTATCGAGGACAATGCGCGGAACTTTGTGGTGTGAATCACGGATTTATGCCGATCGTTGTAATTGCGAAAACTCCTGAAGATTATGCCCGTTGGGTTTCCAGTCAAACGGGTCGCCAAAAAACAGATTTACCTTCTTTGGTCTCAACTCAAGCTGTTTCACCTAAAGTTTTGTTAGCAATGGGTAAAGAAAATTATTTAGCACATTGCAGCGCATGTCACCAAACTAATGGCTCGGGTAACCCACCTGCTTATCCTGCATTGAAAGGTAGTAAAGTGGTGACTGGGCCTGTGGACGATCATATCAATGTTGTCCTTCATGGTCGAACCGGTACTGCCATGCAAGCTTTTGGTGAAATGCTCACCGATAAACAAATTGCAGCGATCATAAGCTATCAACGAAATGCTTGGGGCAATAATAATAAAAAGAAATTTGGCTCATATGCAGGCGGAATCGTTCAGCCTAGCGATGTCGGCAAAGCTAGAATCGAATAATAAATAAGGTGCCAGGCACCTTAGAAAAAAATAAGAGGTAAAACATGACACATAGCGCCACTCACCATGCTCATTCACATGACGATCATCAGCATCCTAAAGGTTTTATCAATGGGCTGAAGCGTTGGGTGTTCACCACTAATCATAAAGATATTGGAACTCTGTATCTGTTTTTAGCTTTATTTATGTTCTTTGTCGGTGGGGCGATGGCTTTAGTGATTCGAGCTGAATTATTTCAGCCAGGATTACGTTTGGTTGAGCCAGAATTCTATAATCAAATGATTACGCTTCATGGTTTAATCATGATTTTCGGTGTTGTGATGCCGGCTTTTGTGGGGCTTGCAAACTGGCAAATTCCGATGATGATCGGTGCGCCTGATATGGCTTTGCCACGATTAAACAACTGGAGTTTTTGGTTATTACCTTTTGCATTCACCATTTTAATGAGCACACTTTTTATGAGTGGGCCTGCTCCTGATTTTGGTTGGACGTTCTATGCGCCGCTTTCCACTAACTATGGCCCTCCTAGTACTGACTTTATGATTTTCTCTATTCATATCATGGGGCTTTCTTCTATTTTGGGGTCTATCAATATTATCGCCACAATTTTGAATATGCGATGCCAGGGTATGACTTTTATGCGCATGCCGATGTTCGTGTGGACTTGGTTTATCACGGCATTTTTATTAATTGGTATTATGCCCGTATTGGCAGGTACTGTTACAATGATGCTGACAGACCGACACTTCGGCACGAGTTTCTTCAACGCAGCGGGTGGCGGCGATCCATTATTGTTCCAGCATTTATTTTGGTTCTTCGGTCATCCGGAAGTCTATGTATTGATCCTGCCTGCATTTGGAGTA
The DNA here is from genome assembly GCA_903870185.1 of uncultured Gammaproteobacteria bacterium. GTDB lineage: Bacteria > Pseudomonadota > Gammaproteobacteria > Coxiellales > Coxiellaceae > CAIQCE01. The sequence goes on along the minus strand of CAIQCE010000231.1, from coordinate 288 downwards.
ATGTCTGAAATTATTCCGACATTCAGTCGAAAAGTTTTGTTCGGTAAAGACAGCATGGTTTATGCCACCATTGCGATTGCACTCTTATCTTATATCGTGTGGGCGCATCATATGTTTACCACCGGTATTGTATTGGCCGCAGAATTGTTTTTTATGTACGCCACTATATTAATTGCGGTACCAACCGGTATTAAAGTATTTAACTGGGTGTCAACGATGTGGAGAGGGGCGATGACTTTCGAAACCCCTATGTTGTTTGCGATTGGATTTTTATTTATGTTCACCTTG
>CAIQCE010000230.1 GCA_903870185.1 uncultured Gammaproteobacteria bacterium | reverse complement strand
GGTTCCGGTTGTCATCACATGCTCTATGGCCGCCTTGACATCAACACCTCGAGCATTTGCAGCTTGCATTTTAGCTTTAAGCTGAGCCTGTGTTCTTAACAGTACTGAATCGATCAGCACTAAAAGTGGCGGGTTTCATTATGCATTAGTGGGTAATATAACTGGCATTGCCTCTAAAGTTTCTGACTCGTGTCGAAGCGGCTCTTGAATCAGTTAAATAACTTTTGCCTAAGACTTCTTTGAGTAATATTTATATAGATCAGCATTTGTCCATACTGACTTATAAACATCTAGAACTTCTTGCATTGCTGATTTTATCCTTGGATCCTCACAAGACATCTGTCTCTCAGAGGCTGCCTTTTTAACATCTTCCCATCGCAAATCTCTCATACAGAAAATCACTATTTCAAGAGGTCCGTATTTGTAGTCATTAACAATGTTGATGAATCCTCGCGCAAAGTCCTTCCGATAACCAGGGTTCTTTTTAACAAAAAAAAGAATTTCTAACAAATCCAGCTCTAACTCATCCGTACCAAAAGTATTATTCCACTTCATATCTGCTTTTGCACAAAGCTGCTGAAAATCTCTTACAATATCATCTATCATGATTTCATACTCCATGTACCACCTCGGGGAAAAGTAGAATCTGTCAACCAAATTTTTTCTATGTATTTACTTGTAACATTTAAACCAAAATTTGAAAATGCAATTTCAACAGCATTTCGACTTTCTTGGCCAGACGGAAGATAGTGACCAGAAGAATTATCTATATACCTTATATCACCAGCAACCAACTTTACTTCACCTGCAGCCTGAACAGGTTTTCCACTCGCCAAATCAATATGACCACCCCCGGGAAATTGACCTCCTTTCCCGACAACCAAAAATCCCTCAGCAGTAATAATATAGTTAAGTTTTCCTGTATACGTAGCCAACTGTGAATTTGGCATTATTTTGGGAGTATATATCGCATCCTCAGGAAAAAGATTCACAAACAGCTTAGGTTTAACTCTACCGCCAAAAAACTTCGGCGAAGGCGGCCTTGAATACCCTGCTCCTGCAGTACTGCTTCTTGGTGCAGTCGCTGCTGAAGCTGAAGCACGACCTAAGCCATCATCGTAATCAGAAGGAGATCGAGGTCTAGGATAGTGACCCCCTTGATATCGCTCTTCTCCAGGCCTTGGCGCTCCAGCTCCAGCAGCGCCCCCTGCTCCAAAGCCTCCGGATCCAGTAGCAGAGGCTGCAGACTTGGCTGCAGCAGCTTTAGATACAGGAAGAGCAGCAGCCGAAGCAGATTGATATTCTGGCTCTGAATCCGACTCCGAGCTACTGAAACTATGCGAAGGTGCTCTACGTCTTCTACCCCTAACATTGCCTCCCCGTCCTGAGCCTCTACCTCCACGGCCTGAACCACCTCGACCTGAACCGCTTCCTCCTGAGCCACTACCTCCAGCACCCGCAGATGCAACCGGTGGCTGAGCGGAGGGTGGTACAACGCTCACGAAACCTTCTTTCATAGGCACGGTAGTGACAGGGGTTCCGGTTGTCATCACATGCTCTATGGCCGCCTTGACATCAACACCTCGAGCATTTGCAGCTTGCATTTTAGCTTTAAGCTGAGCCTGTGTTCTTAAGTGGGTAATATAACTGGCATTGCCTCTAAAGTTTCTGACTCGTGTCGAAGCGGCTCTTGAATCAGTTAAATAACTTTTGCCTAACAGTGTAGCTCCTTCTGGATTATAGAAGGCATTTCTAAGTAATCGATCAAAAAAAGGATCTTCTTTGGCAAGAGGCTTCAGCTTAGGGTTAACCGATACGCCTCCATAGACTAAGCTAGCCCTGCCCTCGGTGACTTTATGATGCAGATTGGCAGGCACCCAAAGACAAGTTTTGCTGAGGTCCTTTTCCATCTCATCCGGCAAGCCTAGGAGGTCAAATTGCTCTTTTAATGCTTCTGCCCTTCTAAGCAAACCCTGAACTTCCGCTCTCCTTTGAGGAATAACCTCTAAAAGTTTAGCAATATCCTTCCTTCTTAGAAGGTCAAGTTTTCCAAGTTCCGGTGCTACGTATCTTTTGGTAAGTTCAATGGTGACCGTTTCGGATGCTGATGGGCCTACCATAGGCGGAAGAAGAACTGATCTTCTTTGTGGCTTACTAAATGCAGCTTGAATTTCCTCAAGGGTAGATGAGTACTGTATTCGAAAGTGCTCAAGCAATTCAAACCAAGCTATTTGATTGAATTCATCATTTAAAGGTTTTGGATTACCTCTAATAAATGAAAGAATAGCGCCTTTATAGCGCTCTTCACCTATACGATATAAAAGTTGTGATTGATAGGCTTCATAAGCTTCTCGATAGCGGCCATTAAATTCATCATTAGTCATTTGTCTTGCAATCTGTTCACACACATTTGTTTGTTGCGCACGAATAGCATATTGAGTATGTATCGACAAACCCTTGGTGCCATGAGCGGCTACAATCTCTTTTTTCTTTTTTTCAAAAATCTCATCCCATTCTCTGATTACCTCAGGTGAATCAGGCC
>CAIQCE010000229.1 GCA_903870185.1 uncultured Gammaproteobacteria bacterium | reverse complement strand
ATGTCAGGACGTAGATGTCGCCCTTGTGGAAATCGGGGGGACGGTGGGTGATATTGAATCTCTACCTTTTCTCGAAGCCATTCGCCAGATGCGAATGGAGTTAGGCTATCAGAATACTTTGTTTATCCATTTAACGTTGGTGCCTTATATCGCGACTTCGGGTGAAATCAAAACAAAGCCGACCCAGCATTCGGTGAAAGAACTAAGATCCATCGGTATTCAGCCAGATTTTTTAGTGTGTCGTTCAGAGCAACCTTTACCCGATGGGGAGCGATCTAAGATCGCTTTGTTCACGAATGTGGAAGTGCCTGATGTCATTTCCCTTCATGATGTGCCCAGTATCTACGAAATCCCCATGATGCTACGAGACCAAAATTTTGGAGAGCGTGTGATTCGTAAATTGGGGATGCAGACTCAGGCAGAAGATTTGCGGGATTGGGAAACAGTAGTCGAGGCTTATAGAAATCCACAGCATGAGGTCACCATTGCCGTTGTGGGAAAATACACTAATTTAGCAGATTGTTATAAATCGTTAAGTGAGGCATTGATTCACGCGGGGATTCACACTCGTACTCGAGTGAAAATTCAGTATGTCGATGCAACTCAACTCGAGCACGAGGGCACGGATTCTTTGAAATCAGCCGATGGAGTTTTGGTCCCAGGTGGTTTTGGGGAGCGCGGCGTTGAAGGTATGATTTTGGCGGTTCAATATGCACGCGAACATAAAATTCCTTATTTTGGAATTTGCTTGGGGATGCAGATTGCCTTGATTGAATTTGCTCGCCATTGTGCTCACCTCAAAGGAGCTAATAGCTCAGAATTTGATCTTAAATCTCCTTATCCCGTTGTGGCTTTGGTTCAAGAATGGATTAACCCAGAAGGTACTAAGGAAATTAGGGCTCATGGGGGTGATTTGGGTGGTACTATGCGCCTGGGCGGCCAGCTTTGTCATTTAGTCTCAGGCTCTTTGGCAGAGAAAGTTTATGGAGCTGAAGAAATTGTGGAACGTCATCGGCATCGCTATGAGGTGAATAATGTTTGGTTGCCTCAGTTGGAGCGAGCGGGTTTGGTAGTGTCGGGTCGATCGGCTGATGGGGAGTTGGTGGAAATGGTTGAGTTGAAAGACCATCCTTGGTTTGTGGGTTGTCAATTTCATCCTGAGTTTAAGTCGACTCCGCGTGATGGACACGCTTTGTTTAAGGGGTTTGTAGAGGCGGCGTTAAAAAATAGGTAGGTTGGTCCAAATTCTGGTTTGGTGCCAAGCGCTGGGGTGGGCCAACATTCTTTTGATTTTCTAATTCTGCCTGAGTACTTCTCACTCGCCTAGTGGCCACCCACCGTCGTCCCGCGGCCTGTCCGCGGGATCCAGCTCTTTACCTTGGGTTTCTACGTTGCTCAAACCCGTCCTTTTTCCATACATTCAATCTCCCATGTTCCTCAATCTGAATAAATGCGTTAAGATAATCTCCTTTTTTGATTGAGATGCACGATGAAATTACTGAATTTTGAAGTCGGGTTGAACCACCCCTTTTTTTTAATAGCAGGACCCTGCGTGATTGAAAGCGAAAGCTTGATCCTGGATACGGCTCATGAACTCAAATCAATCACTGATGAGCTTGGCATCCCTTTTATCTTTAAATCCTCTTTTGATAAAGCGAATCGATCTTCGAGCCAATCGTTTCGGGGCCCTGGCATGGAAAAGGGTTTGGCTATTTTGGAAAAGGTAAAGAAGGAAGTTGGTGTTCCAGTCTTGACTGATGTTCATGAGGACACACCTTTCCATGAAGTTTCTAAAGTGGTTGATGTGCTTCAAACCCCTGCATTTTTATGTCGTCAAACCAATTTCATCCAAAAGGTTGTGAGCACAGGGTTGCCAGTGAATATCAAAAAAGGCCAGTTCTTAGCGCCTTGGGATATGAAGCATGTGGTCGCTAAAGCGAGAGAAGCAGGCAACGACCAAATCATGGTCTGCGAACGCGGTGTTTCATTTGGATACAATAATTTGGTTTCTGATATGCGCTCACTCGTTATCATGCGGGAAACCGATTGCCCCGTTGTTTTTGACGCCACTCATTCAGTACAGCTACCCGGTGGACAAGGCACCACTTCAGGTGGTCAACGAGAATTCGTACCGGTATTAGCTCGAGCTGCAATAGCCGTTGGAGTGGCCGGTATTTTTATGGAAACTCATCCTAACCCGGATAAAGCATTGAGCGATGGACCCAATACCTGGCCTCTATCAAAAATGGTGGAATTGTTAAAACAATTAAAAGCGATTGACGATTTAGTGAAACAAGGCAAATAGTTTGTACCGGGTACGTACCCGGTACAAACCCGGTATCAAAATAATTCTTAAAAAATAAGGACATACTATGAGTAAAATCAGCAAAATTGTAGGACGAGAAGTGATTGATTCCAGAGGCAACCCAACTGTTGCCGCTGAAGTGATCTTAAATTCTGGTGCAAGAGGGATCGCAATGGTGCCTTCCGGAGCCTCCACCGGCAGCCATGAAGCATTAGAACTTCGAGATAAAGATCCAAAGCGTTATCACGGGCTAGGTGTTTTAAAAGCGGTTGATCATGTGAATAATGAAATCACCCGTGCCTTGACTGGCGAAACCGCCAATGATCAAGAAAAAATCGATGCCATTATGCTGAGTTTAGATGGCACCGAAAACAAAGGGCGTTTAGGTGCGAATGCAATTTTAGCAGTTTCACTTGCCACAGCACATGCAGCAGCAGCGGATCAAAAACAATCCTTATTCCGTTACCTAGGGGGTGAAGGCCCTTTCAGTATGCCAGTCCCAATGATGAATGTGATCAACGGTGGTGAGCATGCAGATAACAATTTAGATATCCAAGAATTTATGATTTTGCCTGTGGGTGCCCCTAGTTTTTCAGAGGCGATTCGCTATGGGGTTGAAGTTTTTCATGTTTTGAAAAAACTATTGAAGTCACAAGGTCTCAGTACTGCAGTCGGAGATGAAGGTGGTTTCGCGCCAGATTTGGCAAATAATGAAATGGCTTTGGAACTCCTGATGCAGGCTATTGAAGCCGCGGGTTATAAACCTGGTAAAGATATTTATTTGGGTCTCGACATGGCGAGTTCTGAATTTTATAAAGACGGACAATATTTTTTAGCGGCTGAAAATGTGCATCTTAGCAATACTCAGCTGATCGATAAAATTGAAGGTTGGGTTTCTAAATACCCCATTATTTCCATCGAAGATGCGATGGCTGAGAATGATTGGTCAGGCTGGGCTTCATTGACTCAACGATTGGGCAAACAGGTTCAATTAGTGGGTGATGATTTGTTTGTAACGAATGCGGCTATCTTAGCCAAAGGCATTGAAAAAGGCGTCGCTAATTCTGTTTTAGTCAAACCGAATCAAATCGGAACTTTAACAGAAACTGTGAAAACAATTTTAGACGCGAAAAAAGCGAATTATAGTACTATAATTTCGCACAGGTCAGGTGAAACCGAGGATGTAACGATTGCAGATATTGCAGTGGGCTATGATGCCGGGCAGATTAAGACGGGTTCTTTATGTCGTTCGGATCGAGTAGCCAAATATAATCGTTTATTAGCGGTTGAAGCTGAATTAGGAAAACAGGCATTTTATGCCGGAAAATCGGGTTTTAGGATTTTTGACTGAGGTTTTTAACGGATGAAATCAATCTTCATAGCGCTTGTGGCGCTGTTAATGATCATGCAATACCGCCTTTGGTTTGGACAGGGTGGGTTGATGACGATTGCGCATATCCGTGAAGAAATCATGGTTCAAGAGCTTGAAAATAAATCCCTTAAAGAACGCAATTTGACTTTAGTTGCTGATATTGATGATTTAAAAAATGGCAATGAAGCGGCCGAAGAACGAGCCCGTAATGATTTGGGCATGGTGAAGCATGATGAATCTTTTTATCAAATTGTTTCAGAAGGTTGAGTTGGCTCCCGAGACTATCTAATCATGTAGGGTGGGCAAAGCGTTAGCGTGCCCACCAAACAAAATATTACTCAAATTTTAAATTTTGAATATGGTCCGGTTCGAGTAGCTCTCCCCAATCTTTGTTGTAAGTGCCGCTATGGACTTCACGCCTAAATGAACTGTATTCCCACTCAAATGGTTTGCTGACATAGCCATGTTTGACTGGATTGCAATGAATATAATCCATATGATTTTGAAAATCATTCTCATCTCGGATCAAGTGCTCCCAATATCGCCTTTGCCAAATCATTTTTTCACGACGTTGATTGGAAGGGCTGTTCATCCCAATGGAATAATATCGTTTAAAATGGTTCCATCTTATAGAGAAGTTAAAATCATTGGGAGGCATTTGTAAAATACAGTGCATATGGTCAGGAAGTATTACAATCCCTGTGATTTCAAAAGGATATTTTTTAATTATGTAGCGGAACGATTCTCGCAAACGGATGATTGATTTTGGAGAGCATAATAAGGGTTTTCGTTTATAAGTAACTAGCGTGAAGAAATACATGCCTCCATTAATGTATGCGCGTCGATAGTGGCTCATTGTTTTAGTTGGTTATAGTGATTAAGGAATTGGTGGGCACACTTCGTTTTGCCCACCCTACTTATTTTATAAGAGCTGATTATTTTTTAAATACTGTAAATTCTACGCAATTGAACTCAATCCAAGATTTATTTAAATTAAACCATGACATGGTTTCATCCTTCGCGGCTTTTAGATATTCAAACTCCTGTAGAAGATTCTAGAATCAGGCTTTGTTCGATCGATGGAGGGGAGGAGATATCTGAATCCTTTTCTTATGAATTGAAACTAAACGCCGAGGATCTTGAGCTCAATCCTGAAGATTGGTTATTAAAACCCATTGGCTTTAAAATTCAGCGTGAATTAACTCAGGTCTTTAGCGGATTCATCACCGAATTTGAAATTAACTTTGAAGAGATCGCTCGATATTATTTAAAAGTCAATTCCTGGTGTTGGTTTTTAAATCAGGATCCAAAATCAAGAATTTTTCACGATAAAACTGTGATTGAAATCATTCAAAGTATTTTCTCTCAATATACTCAATCCTATTATTCTTTAGAAAATCTAAAAAAATCCTACAAACCACAAGAATATTACATTCAATATAAAGAAACCGATTTTGAATTAATACAAAGAATCTTAAGGGAGGAGGGGATTCATTATTATTTTGAACAGGGAGATTTTTTTCATCGTTTAATAATATCAGATTATCCGATGATTAATCAGTATCCTCATTTTCTTCAGCATGAAAATGAGCGGGAAGAAGGCT
>CAIQCE010000228.1 GCA_903870185.1 uncultured Gammaproteobacteria bacterium | reverse complement strand
GACGAATGATCTTAAATGTGTTAAAGCAGGACACCACAAAAAAGGCTAGTTTAAAGACAAAACGTAAGTGTGCAGGTTGGAGCGAAGCTTATCTTACTAAAATGCTAGCTACTTTGTTCAAATTTTGATGCGGGAGCCCTGCCCCTATGACCCTATGACTGGCAATGCCAATAAATTTAATATACGATGAACTCCCTTCAGCAACCTTCTGAGACCCATCAAGAATCCGATGACCACTTAATACTAAAAAGGAACTAAAATGAACCTTAATAAAAAACCATTAGTCCTAAGCACGTTAGCTTTCTTAATAGCACTTCCAGGCATCTCAAAAGCAGACTCAGTTGACGAGTATATTCGCTGTGAAATGCAGCATGAAAAAATACCCGGTCTTTCCATTGCAATCGTTGAAAATGGAAAAGTAATCAAGAGCCAGGGTTATGGTCTTTCGAATGTAGAGCTGAATGTACCAGCAAAACCTGAAAGCATTTATCAATCAGGTTCCATGGGCAAACAATTCACAGCTACTTTAATTATGATCCTGGTAGAAAAAGGATTAATTAATCTGGATGATAAAATTAGTGTCTATATTAAAGACGCGCCGAAAAGATGGCAGGATATTAGCATTCGAAATCTACTGACACATACTTCTGGCCTCACTCGAAATTTACCGGATATTGATCTAAGACTTAACTACACCGATGACGAATTAGTCAGCAGAATAAGGCCTTACCCATTGGATTTTCAGCCAGGCACTGATTGGAGATACAGTAATAGTGGCTATGTACTTTTAGGTGTTATTATCAAAAAAATCACTGGAAAATTTTATGGTGATCTTCTTAAAGAATATATTTTCACACCCCTCGATATGAAAACAACTCGCATCATCAGCGATCGAGATATTGTTATGAATCGCTCTGCAGGCTATGACCTCATCGGGGATCAATTGAAAAATCAAGAGTATGTCTCCCCTGCCCTCGACTCTACCGCTGATGGCGCTCTTTATTTTAGCGTATTGGATTTGGTGAAATGGGATGCGGCTCTCTATACTGATAAAATACTTAAACAATCTAATTTAGAACTCATGTGGACTCCCGTCAAACTTAACGATGGAAAAGCAGAAAAATATGGTTTTGGCTGGAGATTGGATAATGTTAACGGTCATAAACTGGTAGAACACGGAGGAGAATGGCAAGGCTTTACCGGTTTTATTTCAAGATATGTTGATGACAAATTGACGGTTATTATCCTGACAAATCTTTCAGGCCAAGGTGAGCTGGGGCCCATGGCTCATCACATTGCGAGCATTTATAATCCCAAGCTCATCAGCAAAGAAACTTCAGATATCGCCTACCAGGACTGTAAAAACTTAGCTATCAAATCAGAGAATAATTAGTGGATTATATTACTTCAGCGCCTTTGTACAAAATAGATGTCGATTATGCGCCTAACCAAGCCAACAATGATCTCATAAGAGATGGCATATTTAGAGCTCATGAAAAAATAATAGGTGAACGAGACAAGCCATTTTCAATTTTTTTAAGGGATGACTCAGGAAATATTTTGGGCGGAATACAGGCTTACTTAGACACACAATCAGTCTATATTGATTTAATATGGGTTGAAGAAAATCTCAGGAATCAAGGCTATGGAAAAAAACTGCTAGAGATAGCGGAACAGGAAGGTATTAAAAATGGCTGTATTTTTTCCACCCTCGATACTTGGGATTTTCAAGCAGAAGAGTTTTATTTGAAAAACGGTTATGAACGCCTAGGTGAAATAAAAAACTATTGGTTTAATCATTCAAGAATATTTCTTAGAAAGAATTTAAAATAGTGAACTAAGCCTTTTTTGCTATCCATACTAAATGCGTTTCTTGGTCATTTTCACTTAACAGAATTTCAAAACCATTTTCTTTAAGTTGTTGCTCATAGAATTTAGGGGCATGACTGTAAAAATCCAATTCTTGATTTAACATATCACTACTACTAGCGGCGTATTCGTGATCACCTGTCGTAAATTCTAAAATCCCTCCAGGCTTAAGCCAAGAAGCAAAACGTGCAATCATTTTTGCATGATCTTCTTTTGGAATATGAAATAAAGCCCACCATTCAATAATAGCATCGTACTGTTTATCTATTTCAACATCACGCAGATCACCATAAATGCATTCCATTGAAGGGCAATTTATTTTGGCAATCTTCAATAATTCTGCTGAAGCATCAACGCCAGTCAGTTTAAAACCTTGATCAATTAAATAGGAAGCAATGGGGAATCCTGAGCCACAACCCAAGTCCAAAATACTCGATCCTGGCTTTATATTTTCAATAAATATATCCAGATATTTTTGCTCAGTATTAAATGAATCTCTCATTTTTGCAAAATCAGCAGCAATTAAATCGTATCTTTTTCCTTGGTTGCTCATGGGGTAATTACTCACATTAATTAATTGATAAAGCTCATAATTGTACTATTTTACCAAGTGCCTGTACAAACATTTTACTTTTAAAAACAAGCACATAACTAAATCACCTTCTCAATTCAAGATAAAAAACTGCTCTCCTTAATCACCAAAAGTTTAAGATGCAAAATCTGATGATTCGCATTGTGACCACCACATTCTTGTGCTACAATGTAGCCCAAAGATAGGAGAACTATTATGACTACCAACGCCGTTATTCGAGCCCGTATCGATGGCCATATCAAAGAAGAGGCCGCTATTGTGCTTGCCTCAATGGGACTTACTGTATCCGATGCATTTCGCATGTTACTGACTCGCGTTGCTCGAGAAAAAGCGTTACCATTCGAGCCCCTGGTACCTAACGCTAAAACAATTAAAGCTATGAAGGAAGCGCGCCAAGGAAAATTAGCTTCATTTTCCAGTGTTGATGCGCTAATGAAGGAATTACATAACGACTCGTCGGATTGAAATCACTACTGCATTTAAACGTGATTTTAAGAAAGTAAGAGCAACTCCTAGACATAAGAATGTTGATACTATTTTGCAATCTGTATTAAATCTGCTGTCAAAGGACCTGCCTCTATCCCGCAAGCATTTCGATCACTCATTAACAGGTGAGTGGAAAGACCATAGAGACTGTCACATCAAGCCTGACTTAGTTTTGATTTATCGAAAAGTGAATCATGACCTTCTACAATTGGTCCGATTAGGCTCACACAGTGAACTCAGCCTTTAGACCTATACCCACCCCTGACTTTACACATCTCAATAGCATAAAGGACATTAGCAAGTTGAATAGCGCTAAGAAAAACCTTAAGCTCTACGTAGTAAATTGTCCCGTAGCATACCGAAGAATTTTGGTGCCTGGCGCCTTGGCCTTAATGGTTTTTTAAGAAAACACCTCTATACTTAAGCTAAGAAAAGGGCCTTCCAGGCCACAGACAAAAATCAAAATATGGTCTATCCGCCATAAGATATGAGCTCAAAGAGGGGTCATTATGACTAAATCTCTAGTTATTGCCGTCAATGATGGATACGGAGGCTATGGGGATTTTATATTTGCCTTAAAATCAGCTCAAGAACTTCGTGCCTACTATGCAGCCCATGGAACCGACACCCCTATTTATCTAGTCACACAGAATTCAGGAAAGGATAAAATTCAGATTCTAAAAGGAGCCCAAGAATTTGGAGTAGAAGTTTTAACTCCGACGGAACTTCAAGAGCGTGTCTTAACAAGCGATGGCAGCAGGAAAATCGAAATAGGTGCTGTTATCGAAGTACCCTCTTTCCCTGGTTCCATTTCTCCAGCAGCAAAAGAGGTTGAAAATCCACACCTTAGTATTCTTGAGCAAATTGATGTGGCTTTAGCCAGCAGTCCTACTCCAGTACCATTAACACTTGTTACCGAGTACGGAGGGTTGACAGTAAGAAGCAGATCATTATTTTCAGAAACCCTTAAGAGACAACATCACCGCAAGCTTAAACGTAAAGAATTTGGAAATATGCGCTATCAACGCACCGTAACTCCTGGCTTTGATCAAGCATTTAATGATAGAGGTATTATATTCAATCCAAGTTTAAGTAGCCCAGCGGGAACGAATTGGGTTTCCATGCTTGATGAAAAAATTCGTAACACTATTTTAAAGACCGAACCACGGGCAGAACTAAGCTTCCAATACAGCCATGATGAAGAGACCTCACCTTCAGCCGCAGAACATTTTTTAAAAATTCATGCCGAATTCTATAAAGACAGCTCCAAAAACCAAGATGTCCTTATGGTCGGAAAGCAACTCTCAAGTAAAAAGAAGGCGTTAAGTGCAGTCAAAGATCGTTTGATTACCGCCGGATTTGAATTAATTACATTTTATAATGCCGATACTGGGAAAGAAGAAGTTCTTCACGGTAACAAAGAACGAGGTGGAAAAACATATCGTGTCATTTACACCCAAGGCATGTCACATCCTTCCATGATGGCTTGTACGGCGCTTTCTGGTCCATTAATGGGAGCGACAGGAGATCAATCATTTGGGGAAGCTTTAAGTGCAAAAAAAATTATTGTTTATGAAGAATTTTTTCATAAGAAAGGATTTATTGACTCATATGATCGAAGTTTGATGGCTTCTTCCCGAGATAATCTAAAGGAAACAATCCATCTACTTCGAACTGCACGCACAGATGAAGAATATCTTCGCTTAGGTGAATTATTGAAACTCCCTCGAATTCAGGATGAAATTCGTCAAGCCAATGAGGAATTACTTGAACAAAATTATTTAGCCCCTCTTTTGGCCAATATTGCATTCAAAACTAAAACTGAGACTTTGGAAAAACTCAAAGATCTTCTTAAAGAGGGAAAACAAGAAGAAGCACTAGAGCTATTCAATAATCCTAGGAATGAAACCATAAATCTATTTGACGAAGTAGATGGTAAAACACTGTTAAGTTGTGCGGAGGAAAATAACCCAGAAGGTGTTTTTGTTAAATACTTCAAAGATGAGTCTAGTCGATGGCTCATGCAGCTCCTAGAAGGTCGGCAGGAAGACCAGGCCCTTGATTTTATAAAACAGAATGGCATGAGATTAGATACCGAAATTTTTGGTCATAAACTATCGACCTTAATCACCTACTTTGAATCAAAAAAAATCATGAACCACTTAATCAGGCATGAGCTTTCTATTTTGATTCAAGCCGACGATAATGGAAAATCCGCAAAATATTTTTTTAACAAATATTCAGGTGATTCAAATACCCACGGCCTATATGATCCAATATCTTTTTTTGATGCCATTGATGGAAAAACTTTTTCTCAACAAGCCATTAATGCTAATGCAGTTATTTTTTTGGAACGTTATATCCATGGATATAACATCCGACTACTACAATTTATGCATCACGATCAAGCCAAAGCTATAGAAGAAATGCATAAGAGAAATATGAATTTTAAATCTAAAATTTATGTTAGAACTCAGGGTTTATCTTTGACGGCTGATCCTCCTGATCCTGAGTCTATCTCATTGATCAATCTGGCATTAAGAGATAATAACGAGGCTTTCATTGATGCTCTAGCTGCAGATTTATTTCTACCGTGTGAATATAGTGATTTTATACAAGTCTTAGAGCATCATGGTTGGAACTCATATCTTTCAAGGCATCCGATCCTTAGAGAAAGAGAAAAGGAAACACTGGAGAGAACCAAAGAAAGAATTTTGAGTCTTCCAGACAATTTCGAATCACTTATGCATTTTCTCAATGTTCTGATGCGCTCCTATTTTTTACAGGATACTGAAAGAGAATTTTCCAAGGCTATTGCTGATTCAATAATAAAAAGAATCTCTTCACTTAAATTAACCCCCGACCAATTCCACAAAATTGTGTATAGAATGATCGATCCACAACTCTCTCCAAAAGGGCCATTATCAAGAGCTCAAATTCCATCATCAGATCTTTCTAAGCAATTGTTAAAAAAGATGGAAAAGAATAGTGAGCTGAGACCTACTAATTTCACCCAACTTGAAAACCTTCTTTTAGTATTAAACTCTAATGAAAAACTTAAGATACTAAGCTTAGTAAAAGACCAATTAAGTACATTAATCACAACTAAAGATGAACTATTTTCTTTTATGGAAAAATTTGGAATAAAAATCGACCCTTTCCGACGTGATTTTAGTTATATTAAGTGTGTTATCGCTCTGTCAGATTTCTGCATCTCAACAAAAGAAACAAGGCCAACTTTCCCTAGTCTAGAAATACAGCGCTTAACTAGCCAAAAACTGGGATTTTCGATACTGGATGATACACTAGGACAAGGACAGCCTTCAACTTATAGCTCAAATATTTTTCGAGTTACTCCAGCTCTAAACGAAATGGCGAAATATAAAAGCACTCCTATTTTTGGAGTTTTATTGTATGATCTGGTGAAAACTTATATTGAAAAACGCTCGAACCAATTGGATGAATCCTGGGTTTCAAAAATTTTCTCTCGATATAGTAAAAAAGAAAAATTAAAATCAGCCCAAAAATTAGCTGAAATCATTAAAACAAATCAAACATTGACCCGAGCAGAATTAAGAGATTTTCCTGGCCTTTCAAATGGACGATTAGCAAAATTGTATGGCGCTTATCGAGCGTGGAAGGCTACCCCCGCATCAAAGCTAGAAGAAGGGGGTAAATGCTTAAACTCCGCCTTAAGAGCACCTATCGGAACTAGATATCCAAATGTTATGGGATTTTTGAGACCTGGAACCAATAGGCAAACACATAGGGATTTGAGTGATAACCCGAGCAACGCATCAGAGCAAAAAAGCGACTTTAAGAGACAGCCTTAAGACTATCTCGCGAAATTGTGAACTAAGGTGCCAGGCACCTTAAGCTCTATAGCTTTTATCCTTCACAATCAAATTCTTTTGGATATTTCGCTCCTTTTGCTGCATTCTTAGGAAAGATACTTTCCAAACAACCAAGGTCTTCTGAGGATAATTGAAGATCTGCTGCACCAACATTATCTTCAAGATTCTGAATTCGTTTTGTACCTGGTATGGGTATGATATTTTCATTTCTTGATAATATCCATGCCAATGCTAATTGCGCTGGACTACAATTCTTCATCGCCGCAATCTTTTTAAATTGAGCTATTAATTTCTGATTCTCGATGAAATTATCACCGGTAAATCGCGGCAAGCTTTGTCTAAAATCTCCGGCAGATAATTCAGCAACATTGTTAATAGCACCCGTTAAAAATCCCCTACCCAATGGGCAATAAGCCACAAAGCCAATACCGAGCTCTTGGCATGTAGGTAAAATTTCATCTTCTGGATAGCGTTCCCAAAGTGAATATTCTGTTTGTACGGCAGTGATAGGATGAACTTTAGCAGCACGGCGAATAGTAGCTGGCTTGATTTCTGAAACTCCAACATGACGAATCTTACCTGCTTTCACAAGCTCAGCCATTGCTCCTATTGAATCTTCAATCGGTGTTTTAGGATCTACACGGTGTAAATAATAAAGATCAATGACATCCACTCCTAATCGCTTTAAACTCGCCTCACAAGCTTCTTTTATATGCGCAGGTGAACCATCCAAATAATAGTCTAAAGCCTTACCCTCCCCTCTTCCAACAAATCCCATTTTTGTAGCTAGTGTTAATTTGTTTCGATGATTTTTAATAGCCTTACCAATCAGCTCTTCATTGTGCCCCCAGCCATACATATTAGCCGTGTCAATTAGGGTTACACCCAGATCAATAGCTCGATGGATGGTTCGCGTTGACTCTGCATCATCACCGGGACCATAACCCATCGACATACCCATGCAACCTAAACCCATTGCTGAAACCACTAAATCACTTGCACCTAAACGTCTAGAATTCATTTTTATCCCCTTAATAAACTAAAATTGAGTGCGTGGAATGTTAATATGGAGTCTAGATAAATGCTAGCTTGACCATAACTTAAAATGCAGACAGTAAATTAAGTACAATCTTGAACACGCAGGCAAGTTGACAATTTACCTACGCCCACTAAGATTCCAGCATCTCAAGAAGTTGATATGGCGAACAATATGTCTAATAAATTGAATATCCCCTTATCATTAGCCGTTGAGCTTATTGCAGAACAATTTCCACAATGGGCTCATTTACCCATCAGAACGCTTGAATTAGGAGGCTGGGATAATAAAACTTTTCGATTAGGTGAAGAGATGTCTATAAGGCTACCCAGCGCTGAAGAATATGCACTGCAAGTTCAGAAGGAACATAAATGGCTGCCGCTACTAACACCTCATTTTTCGCTCCCTATTCCTGAACCCCTCGCGATGGGACAGCCTTCAAAAAATTATCCTTTGAACTGGTCCATCTATCGCTGGATCGAGGGAGAAAGTGCAAATTCAGTTTTAATTAATGAGATGGACTTATCCGAAATCGCCTTGGATCTCGCTCAATTTTTAAATGAATTACATGATATCGATGTTACCGGCGCCCCATTAGCAGGACCTCATAATTATTATCGAGGTGCACATCCTTCGGTTTATGACAGTGAAGCTCGCACTGCTCTTGCCGCATTACATGCTCATATAGATGTCAATGCGGCAACTGCTATTTGGGGAAAAGCGATAAGCTCAACCTGGAGTCAAAGCCCATTATGGATTCATGGCGATTTAAGCGCTGGAAATATCCTGCTAAAAGAGGGACGATTGATTGCTGTCATTGATTTTGGATGCATGGGTGTAGGTGACCCCGCTTGTGATTTAGCAATAGCATGGACATTCCTGAAAGGTGAAAGCCGAGCAATATTCAAATCACATTTGGCCCTAGATGAAGACACGTGGGCTCGTGCTCGGGGCTGGGCTTTATGGAAAGCCATGATTACGATAGTCTCATTAGAGAATAAAACCGGCCCAGAGGCCTTGCAGCAAAAACATCTTATTGACGAAATTCTGAAAGAACATGAATCTAATTAATTAAGAAAGGGGGTCGATGCATGCATCGACCCCTTCCCTACAACATATCCTTCTAATGCAAATTGAATTCTTATATAATTTTACCGTTTGGATCGTAATGAATTCTCATTATTCGCAACTAATTAGGATGAAAATGTTTAACTTCGAAAATAAAATTGCATTAGTGACAGGAGCAGCTTCAGGTATTGGACGTGCAACAGCCATTGCATTTTCTGACGCAAATGCAAAAGTGGTGGTGGTCGACCGTAACCAAAATAATGGAGAAGAAACAGTTGAATTAATCCTAAAGAATGGTGGTGATGCTAGATTTATAAAAGCAGATGTCTCTAAAGCTATTGAAGTAGAAAAAATGATTTCACAAACTTTGGAGTATTATGGGCACTTAGATTATGCCTGTAATAATGCAGGTGTAGCAGGGGCTATGGCACCTTTAGATCAATACTCTGAAGAGAGCTGGGATGATGTCATTGACATCAATTTAAAGGGGGTTT
Organism: uncultured Gammaproteobacteria bacterium; assembly: GCA_903870185.1. GTDB lineage: Bacteria > Pseudomonadota > Gammaproteobacteria > Coxiellales > Coxiellaceae > CAIQCE01. Next base: position 7,488 of record CAIQCE010000228.1, on the reverse strand, counting down.
GGCTATCTATGAAATATGAGATCCCAGCCATGCTGAAAAACAACGGAGGAGCCATTGTAAATATTGCCTCTACTTCCGGATTGGCAGGTACGGCTCAACATTATGGATATGTGGCTAGCAAACATGGTGTAATTGGAATCACTAAATGTGCTGCACTAGAATTTATCAAACAAGGTATTCGTGTGAATGCTATTTGCCCAGGTGGAACTGAGACCGCTCAAATTGAAGAATGCCGAAGAATTAATCCTGAGATGATAGGCCCTATTTTAGCAAGACACCCTATTGGGCGATTAGCAGATCCTAGTGAAATAGCTAATGCTGTTCTTTGGTTATGTTCAGATGCGGCTTCATTTACAGTTGGCAGTGTTTTAAGAGTTGATGGCGGTTTATTGGCTCAGCAATAAAAAGAGGAGAGAAAATGCAATTAAGTTATATCAATATTTATGTCCCTGAAGTTGAGCCTGCTATGGAATTTTATTCAAAAGCTTTTGGCCTAAAGAAACTTTTTTTACACGAAAGCAAGCTCTACGGTGAAATGGAAACAGGAATAACAAAATTAAGCTTTGCTGCTGATGTAATGGCTGAAATGAATGGTCTAACGGTGGTTAAGAACAATTTGAAAAACCCCTCCGCTGGTTTTGAAATAGCTTTCACGACAACAGATGTTAAAGCGGCCTTTGAGAAAGCTTTGCAAAATGGTGCTGTTCGCGTTACTGATCCTGTAGAAAATCCTTGGGGTCAAACGGTCGCTTATGTTCGTGACCTTAATGGCTGTTTAGTAGAATTTTGCACCCCCATGAGTTAATTAGGTGAATGAACTATGGCCTCTAAACAAAGTACTGCAGATTATATTCTCGAACAAATTGCGGGTGCGGGAATAGTTACAGCGAAGAAAATGTTTGGTGAATATGGAATTTATTGCGATGGAAAAATTGTTGCCTTTATTGCTGATGATCAATTTTTTGTGAAACCCACAGAAGCTGGTAAGAACTTTATTGGCAATTACATTGAAGGTGAAGCATACCCTGGCTCAAAGCTGTATCTTGTGATCTCGGGTGACCAATGGGAAAATCATGAATGGTTGACTCAGCTAATTATAGTTACTGCTGCGGCATTGCCTTTTCCAGCACCTAAGAAAAAATCAATTCATAAGCCTAAGAATACGTAAAGGCCATAGGGGACGTACGTAAGTTGTCAACTTACTCAAATTTTGACTCTTCAGTAAGTTGACAACTTACGTACGTCCCCTATGACCCTTGGCGTTTTTGCTGAGTCAAATCCATATTCGATTCCTTGGCGCCTCCAGTGCCTTTGCCGATGTCAAGATGCGAGCTTAGCTTTGCACGCGGCGTAGTTTGACGCGATGGGGCCTTAAGCCGAGCTAGAGCTAGAGATAGAAGATGGGGCCGCAACCCGACCTTGGGCTGGGGGGCCACAACTTGAGCTGCGGCTGAGGCACGCTGCTTTATGATAGGGCCTAGTAAAAAAATGAAAAGTCCTGTGATCGCTTTAACTATTCTACCTGCAATTGATTGAGGAGTGGGGGCTGACTTTTTAATCGATTTTTGCTCTCTGGCTGTGGGATCAGACACAGGTAGCTCAGCTTGTGGTTGTTGGCCACCAGCAGAGTGCTCGACGGTGTTTACTAAACCCTCATCCCTTTGTTTCTTGAGATCCACTGAACTTTTTTCAACAGGAGAAAGACTATATTCGGGTTTATAATCTTCCCCTGTTACAAACTTATAGGCTTCAGCGCCCGTTAGAGCAGGATCATTTGAGTTTTTTCCCCCAGGTCGAAACTCAGCATCCGGATTTTCTCCTATCGCCTGGATCAACTTAGATTGAATTTCAGCACGCCACTTCTGCTGGGCAGATCTCTTCTTCCTCAAGTCTATCACTTCTTTGCGTGCTTTCTTCTCTTCACTGCCCATTATTTTTATGTCGTGGGTATCTTCATTTTTTAGCTCCTCTTTTGTTGAGGCACCAACCACGTCCTCACTACCTATACCTTTGAACTTTGAAAGTTGAACACCAAGAGCTGCTATTATTTCTTTCTCTGTTTCTTTACTTTTATCGTAACTAGTCTTGAGTTCCGTTAACGTTTTCAAGTTTTCATCTTTAGTCGAATTATAACGCTCCCCCAGAATTGAGCTGTAAACAAGAGATGGACTATACAGATGACCCTCCGGCATTTGAAAAACGGCGCCTTGGTAATTTTCTACCAGGGCTTTAAGACTGGACTTGATTTCATGCATTCTCTCGTTGTTGTTAGCTTGTTTCGCCAGATTATAATCTTCTTTTAATGCCTTGGGGTCTATATTTAATGCCTTCGGTTCTATAACAAAAGGCTCTCCCGTGATGCGCGTATAAACCTGAGCAACAGGGAAAGATCTTGTGCCCACTTGCAATGGTTTCCCTCTATTGAACAGCTCATTAAGAGAACGCTTAATTTTCGCTTGTTCGCCAGGCAAAGCTTTTTTATAATTATCGATGTATTCTAGGATATTTTTCGGCACATCGCCTGTTGGTATTGCTGCGTCTGGCATGCTGATTACTCTCTTTTAACTAATCCACTGAACACTTTAATATTATAGGTTATTTAAGAACAATAACAAATGAGGCGGCTTAAGCCATAGGGAGGATTCCCTATGGGAGCTCAGAGTCGAAAACCTGATGCTCAGGCTCATATGTAGAATGAACAAGAAGAATCCTTTGTTATCTCAAAGTAACTCTGTATAATTTCTGCTCTCAAATTTACCTACCTTAGAGGGTTTCATGCGAACAACCATACAAAGAACTCTTGCTCCAATTGCCCGATCTGCAGCGGCACGTAACAATTTCATTAAGGCTACTATCCAGGCACATCATCCTATACTAGAAACAATGCCGGCAGACTTTAAACGTCTACTACCCCAAAAATTAATCGACTTATATCCTTTAGACAAACAACAATTAATAGCCTATTTACTAAATTCAGCACGAAAAAGTGCCATTGCACGTGGACATTTAGCAAAATTTGAAGGGGCATTAGAGATCGCTAAAGCAGATCCACATAGACTTGTAGCAACCCCGATGATTGACGATGAAGATATGACCCACCTATACGCGGCTAATGCTATCCTCATGAATATAGGAGCTGGCTACAAAGCCCCCAAAGCAAAACCACAGCGTAGTGATTTTATAAACTTAGTCCCTCTCGATGTCATTCTCACCATTCATCCCTCTGGACTGGTCCCTTATCGCGTTTTCGTCATAGTGGGATCCATTAATGATTTACTCAATAAATTAATGTCAGGAGAACTCACCGACACTACTGCATTAGATAAACTAACATCCGAATTAATTGATGCCATGGGCGATCAATTACCCATCCGATATATTGATGCTATTCGATACAATCAAAGATCAGCTCTTAATATGCAACATGGCGTTGCTGAGCTTGCTGCAGAATTAAGCGTACACCCCTTCAATATTCTTAAAAAACCAAAAAATTGGACACCGGACCAAGATCGCAGTGATCTCCCCCCGGAAAGCGTTGCCTTAGCACCCGTCATTGGGATGCAAGAAACCATGCTGTATGCCCTCAAAGAAATTCGCAGAATCTTAGCGGAAGAAAATCCAAAACCACTTTTTCGAAGTGCGCTGCAGGCAATCGAGAATATTCTAGAAACTATGTATAAAGAATCCAGTCCTGGCTGGCGCGCCGGTAAAACGCTTGGCGCTCTTTTTATTCAGGATCATAAATCCACTCACCCAGCCGCAATAAAAATTATCGAACAGTTATTTGCTAAAGACCGAACAGCTGTTAAACCTTTTTTAGATGAGAGTATCGAAAAATTCAAACTCCACGGTCTTTCAAAATCTCAAGTTCGAACAGAATTAGAAAACTTACTCGTCAATGCTTATCGAAAAGCTTTCTGCAAATTTCCAGAAATAAAAAAGATCTTAGGGAATGCATTAAATGAAATCACGGACCCTAAAGAACACCGAAATGCACAAATACTATTAAATTTATTTGAGTATGACTTGGTCACAGAAGCTCAGGGTCGAGTTGATGGTCCAGGCGTTGCTGAAGCCGCCAAAGTCTCAGTGACCCGAGAAATAGGTCTCGACCTAAATTCTGCTGATCTAGTCACCAAAATAAAATATGCACTAACAAAACGATATAGTGCGTGGACACCAGAAGAAATGGAAGCTATTGAAGAAAGCAGTACGGCTGATACCATAGAGTGGGAAACCACTTATTATTTTCGAATTATGGCACTCTTAAATTCTGTAATGCCCAAACAACCTATAATGCCTACCGTGGTTATTGCCAATTGTGAAGACCATTTCTGGCCAATACTTTATTATAAAATTAGGACAGGAGTGGTAACAGTCGCTCCTGTTAATAACGATAGGATTGTTACAAGCACCAAAGATCTAAGAGTCATTCGTAAATCGGCCGATGTAGTTCCTCTGGCTGAAAGTCAAAAGGGCTTTGATAAGATCGTTACAATTATTGAGAAACATTTAAAAGATCCCTTGTTTTATTCTTATATGGCCAACTCAGATACCTCAATTCTAATAGCCATTATGGCCGCTGCTAGCGATTCTTATCTGCAATTGGGCCCTGGCGCGGCTTCCTATAGTGCTTTAATGCTCGAGAAAAAATTCGCGGCTCTAATACAAAAGCGTTTACCCCATAAAACACCCGTTTTTCAAATCGGCGTAGGCAGTCGTTTGCAACGTGAAGTGCGCCCGAGTGAAAGCTTTACAGCTGCTAGAGGTAGTCTACGGCGCCCTACTTGGCAACCCGGCATATTAAATTTATTAACAGCCACTCGTGCACAATTTTTAGAAGCCCTCCCCGAAAAAATGAAGCCACCTGTTTTTCAAGAATTTATAGAGCCCTTCACTGATTTTATGAGACAGTTTTCACAGCCTGGCATAGATCTCTTGCAAGCGTGGACCACGGAAGTAGGTGGAAGGCTTGATGCACTGCTTCGAAGACGACGAGAAATTATTGAAGTTGTAGCAAATCGTCGCCGCGGTTTTCGCACACCCAAATTGAGCCTGTTAAAACCAGATTCAGAGCCCTTCCTCGCCAATGCACGTGCCATTAGTGTTATTGAGTTTATGGAGCTATTGGGTCTTAATATCCATGTCATTCTTTCAGTAGTCGGTCGCTTCAGAGCTGAGTATGCAGTGCCTGAAACCCGAGAACAGAAATTAGCCCTTCAACGCAAGAAATACCGGGAAGACCCTTATTATCAGGCCTCGTGTCATAATGACCAAATACAGCTTGATGCCTGCATTCCTGAAGTTTGGCGTGGCTGGAATGACCCCGATCATGCATTAGTTGAAGAAATTATAGCGATGCTTGCAGAGGCTAAAGCTTATCTTGCAGAAATATCTGAAGGGCACTCACTGACAAAAGACCCCGCAGAGCAAGCCAACACCGAATGGCGCAAACATCTGTGGATGCTGCAACATAGAATATATGAGCAACATTTCAAGTGTCACCCACCTGCCATGCCAGGAAGTGCTGCATTTGGATCAATCTCTTCGATTAAAGCTTCTACAAATCGCCGCAAGATTAACTACGCGACACTTTTTGGAAAAGCATCACTTCCTGGAAAAGCATCATGTGGCTACATGCACACTTGGGCAAGGCAAAGTGCAGCTCCAGAATCCGATCTGCGTACAACTGAATTGCCGTCGCCTCTCAGGTAATAGAGGGGCGTTAGTCAATTGCAATTAAGGTGCCTGGCACCTTTGCTTCTGGCACCTTTGCTTCTTCATTTTCGCATTCAATAAATAGTAGTCTAGACTAATTATAATCAGTTAGATTATGAGAAGTAATGAAATACCAATACCTGCCAATGATATAAAGCTTTGGAATATAAGAACTAAGCCATTTCTAACCCCGAAGCAAAGAAAAAATGTGTTAAACACCATTTTAGGCATTAGCATTCTATTGCTCCTGTCTCTCTTGGTTGTGGGACTTACCTTTGTCTTCCCCCCCCTACCCCTTTGATACTGGCCATAACTGGGCTCTTATTGTCAAATGTTGCGGCATTTGCGGCTGTAAGCGCCACAGTAGGCGCTATTAGCTTAATAGGTGTTCTTTACTCAATCTTTGGACTAAAGAGAGCGAGTGCGGAGCTAAAATTGGCTATAGGTGCCGATAAAGAGGTAGCAGTGAATCCGAATGCTACCGCGCCGAAAATCCATGATATGGATGACCTAGTGAAGGCTCTCATCCTATACTTGCGAATTCCATGCCACCTGTCCCTGGATATGATTCTTTTGTATCAGCTGTAGAAAATTCTGGAGGTACCACAATAGAAGGAATTTTTACCCAAGTTTATGATCTCGGAGGAGATCTTCGACCCTCTGCTGAAGCAACAGAATTTGTTTCTAATGCTTTCTTTGCTCAAAATATGGCAGAAGCAGGAGAGCCAGAGAACTGGCGCGTCATACCAATGGCTGAGCGAGATAAAGTAATTGAAAAGGATCATCTGTTAGTAGCTCAAGGGCTTCCTCCAAAAGTTGTAGTTTGCCAGCCTGCCTCTTCTGCTATTCCTATGAAGGATATTCGCATCCTAGTAGTGACCACTAACTCTCAATCAGCTTATCAGCTTAAGCTTATTAGCCTTGAAGATTATCTTGAAAATAAAGACCACTACGATTCAGAGAAAATGAAATACTGCAAAAGTGATCCAAGTTTTGCAGCTCTAGCGGCAGCCTCTCCTTCTCCTGCCAATGCTCAACTACCTAAAACGGCCAGCTTTACTCCTATTAATGCTCCAGGCTTTAATCTGAGTCATGGTGTTACACCACCTTCTCAAACACCTCATTCTGAGGCCTCTGGGCCTGGATGGTAATTTCACTCTAGGATTTACTATTGCCCGCTGTAGCCAGCAACTTGTCAACTGACTAACGCCCCCTCACACCCAATCAAGATTTCGATGGCTAAATTCTGAGTTGGAACATACAATCTTACCACCTCAAAAATGGATCCTTTAACCGACATGAAAGCATTAAAAGATTTTTGGCGCTTAGCAAAACCCTATTGGAGCTCTGAAGAAAAAACCCGAGCCTATGCAATCTTGATTTTTTGCGTGGCACTCAGCCTCCTAGAAACTTATATCAGCATTAGACTTAATGAATGGAATAACCAATTTTATGATGCTTTACAGCATTTCGACAAGCCCATTTTAATTCATTCCATACTTTTATTTTTTATTTATGCGACTCTAATTTTAACTTCCTTTGGCTATCAATCCTATTTAATCGGATTATTGTCTATTCGCTGGCAACGTTGGTATACACACAACCTAATCGATCATTGGCTCAAGGATAAAAGTTATTACAACTTACAACTGAGTCAGAGCATCGATAACCCTGATCAACGTATTGCTGAAGATGTTTCGGAACTCGTGTCCGGAACAATTAATCTGTTTTTTACTTTTTTAACTTCGTTTTTTTCTTTGATCGCTTTTG
>CAIQCE010000227.1 GCA_903870185.1 uncultured Gammaproteobacteria bacterium | reverse complement strand
TATGCTCCTTATTAAACTCGAGAAGGGTTACGTACTCACCCTCCTTCAATTGCTTAACATACTTGCTCCTGCAAGAAATAATTTCAACCGCTCCATCATTCAAGGCAGCCTTCCCCACCTCTAACAAAATACCTGGTTCTAACCAATCATCTCCGCTTAGCATTAAAATAAATTCGCCGCTTACTTGCGGGATCACCATATTATACGCTTCTGTAGGACCACGATCTTTAAAACTACCGAGAAATTTCAGCTGACTTTCATATTTTTTAACAATCTCCAAGCTTCCATCGGTGGAGCAAGCATCAATGACTAAATATTCTAAATTGGAGTAATTTTGACTGATCACGGATTGAATCGTTTTTTCTAAAGTCCGCCCTGCATTCAAAATGGGTGTGATAATAGTGATTTTAGGGAACTGCATTAGAGCCATCCTTGGAGAAAAACATAAATCAATATAGACATCTAAAAGGGGGCCAATTATAATCACCAAATTCAACTTAAACAAGTTATATAGGCTATGAGTGAAACTTCACGATCGTATTCTAATTACCGGCAGCACAGGAATGATCGGTTCGGCCCTGAAAAAACAGCTACTTAATCAGGGTCATACTCAACTACTCACGCCCTCACATGCATTCTTAGACTTGAAAAGTCAGGCTGATGTTAACGACTATTTTGCCATGCATCGCCCCGACTATGTTTTTCACCTTGCTGCTATCGTGGGTGGCATCCATGCCAATCACACAAGCCCGGCTGAATTTATTTACGATAATACTCAAATGCACTGCAATGTGATTCATGCAGCTCACAAAGCGAGCGTAAAAAAGCTCCTCTTTCCGGGCTCTGCTTGCACCTATCCGAAACTAGCGGAGCAACCAGTTGAAGAAAAAAATTTCTTAAATGGCTTCATCGAACCGACTAATCTTGCCTATGCAGCGGCTAAAATTAATGGAATTGTGATGTGCCAAGCCTATGCCAAGCAATATGGTCTTAATGTCACACTCCCAATGCCAACCAACGCCTACGGGATTGGCGATAATTTTGATCCAGAAGCTTCTCATGTAATTCCCGCACTGATGATGCGTATTCATGAAGCAAAATTAAATCAGCTTGATGAAATAATTTTATGGGGATCTGGCTCACCTTTACGAGAATTTATTTATGTGGATGATCTCGCAGAAGCCCTGATCTTCTTAATGCAAACCTACCAAAGTAGTGAGATTATCAATGTAGGCACCATGCAGGAAATCACTATTCTAGGCTTGGCTCAGCAACTGGCTGAATTAATTGGATTTGAGGGAGCGCTTAAGCTAGACACTAGCAAAGCGGACGGCGCCCCTAGGAAATGCCTAAACTCAGAAACATTGTATTCATTAGGCTGGAAACCCAAGACCTCTCTGAAGGAAGGCCTAAAGGCCATGTACCATCATCATTTTTCACAATAGGGATTCTTATGGCAAAGCGCGTACTTATTACAGGCATCACCGGCATGGTGGGATCTCATTTAGCCGATTTTCTACTGGCAAATACTGATTGGGAAATCTATGGAATGTGCCGCTGGCGTAGCCCGCTGGATAATATCAATCACTTGATCCCTAGAATCAACCAAAAAGATCGGGTTCATTTACTGTATGGTGATCTACGCGACTGTATTGGTGTTGAAAACGTGGTCAAACAAGCTCAACCTGATTATGTATTTCATCTAGCTGCACAAAGCTATCCTCAAACCAGCTTCACATCACCCCTTGATACCTTTGAAACCAATATTCAAGGAACCTCTCGAGTCTTAGAATCTTTACGACAGCATCATAAAGAAGCCATCATCCATGTATGCGCTTCTTCGGAGGTATTCGGCCGAGTCAGCCAAGACAAATTACCGATCAATGAAGAATGCACGTTTCATCCCGCATCACCCTACGCTATTTCAAAGGTGGGAACAGATTTAGTGGGGCGCTATTATGCTGAGGCTTACGGGATGACGGTCATGACAACTCGGATGTTCACACACACAGGCCCACGTCGTGGGGATGTATTTGCTGAATCAACCTTTGCCAAGCAAATTGCGATGATCGAACATGGCTTAATCGAGCCAGTCGTCAAGGTCGGTAATTTGCAATCACTTCGAACATTTGCCGATGTGCGAGATGCCGTGCGAGCTTATTATATGCTAGTCACCCACAATCCAGTAGGAGGTGAATATTATAATATAGGGGGAACCTACAGCTGTAGTGTTGAACAATTGCTGGGCTATTTAATTTCGATTTCCAACACTAAAAATAAAATCCGAATTGAAGTGGACCCTGAACGCTTACGACCGATCGATGCTGATTTACAAGTGCCAGATACACGAAAATTTGAACAACATACTGGATGGAAACCTGAAATCAGCTTCGAACAAACTATGCAGGATCTTCTCGACTATTGGCGAGCAAGAGTCGCCAAAGAATCTGCATTTTTGGTGAGATAAGGGGCTCTATGCAAGCAATCATTCTTGCAGGCGGACTAGGAACACGATTACGAAGTGTCCTCAAGGACTGCCCTAAGCCCATGGCCCCTGTTAACGGAAAGCCATTTTTAGCTTAT
>CAIQCE010000226.1 GCA_903870185.1 uncultured Gammaproteobacteria bacterium | reverse complement strand
TAAATTAATTAAGGTGCCTGGCTCCAAAACTCAAAATTTTTTAATTTCGAGAGATGCCTTTAAGGTTACTTTAAGATCTATAGGCTATTCTAAAGAATAACGCAATTCCAGGACGAGTTTGATGGGTTTTTTAAATATCAATAACGATAAAAGTGATGTGGCTCCATTAGATGAGCAGCTCAACATCTTAGCGGCTCGAATCATTGCGACCATCGAACTGGGTTATCAGAAAAAGGGTCTATTACCTCCTGATTGGCTTGATAAGGTCTTTGAAAAGGCCGATAAGATTGAGCCTATCCTCGCTTCATACGAAGGTGTTGACGAATTAAAGGCCGCTTTAAAAGCTTTTGATATGGATCCGCGTTATGGAACGTATAGTGATAGCTTGCCTACCGCCGCCAGCAGAAATCCCCAAGTATTAAAAGACAATCATGAAGCTGTGACAAGTTTCCTAGGGCTATTTGTTCCCTTTTTAAGGCTGCATTCCATTACATCTGCTGAATCTATGGGTTCTGCAGCTTCTGCAGCAGCTACCTTAAGCAAAGGAATTGTATGGGCATCTGGAATAGAAACAGTAAAGAATAAGCGATGGGAAAAATGGTATCAGACTCAAGAGGCAAAAACGGCTAAAGGTAAGGCTGACCACAAAAGGGCTGCAGGAACAGGATTGTTGGAGCAGTATCGGGCGGGACAGCATTTGTCATCGGTGCATTGGTTGCAAGATATTGAGCTTCGACGGGCTATTAGGCATTTAGGGTTTAAAATCCATGTAGCTGCAAGGGATCCGAGAGATATAGGCCATAAGTTACATCAAGAGCGTATTTGGCATGAATTGCATGATAAGCCAGCAAAGCCGTATAAAATTCATTTGATCTTGAGTAATGCGGCTGTTGAAGCCTCAAGCTATCAGGGTAGTCACTGGACTCGAGCAACGGTTAGCGTTGATCCTATAAAAAATACGGTTGATGTTTATTATGAGGATAGTCAAAGTTTAAGCGAATATGCCGTAGGACCCTTAACAGCACTTTTCACTGAGGCAGTGAAATATCAAGAATCTTCTCCTGTGGTGATTTCCGGTAAGGGGGCTGCTGTTACCGCTCCAAAGCCAAGTGTGGGGGTGGGAGGTACAACTTCAGTGGTAGTGACTTCTTCTACTGTTCCTTCAGTTCCAGCTCCGGCCACTGCCGCTGGAGCAGGTGCAGCAGCTCCAGCAGCTCCAGCAGCTCCAGCAGTTCGAGTTTTTGAGGCATTTCCAATGGCTAAAGTCAGTGTTAAATGTAAGGGCACAGGTGAGCAAACTCACGATGAGTGGACCTGTGGTTACCGAGCCCTGTCTAGAACATTAAATGAAATGGGAGTGAATCACCCCATTGCTCGCTGGACAAACAGCGATTCAAAAGATGTGCTTCGTGAGGAAGTATTTAAGTTGGTGCTTGAGGCATCAGGTGAGACTTATAGGCCAGCACTGCCTACTTCTATTTTCCCATCATGGCTCGCAACGAAATTTAATTTATCAGGGAGTGCTGCTCCCACTTTACCGATTGCAAGAGTATCAAGAGAATTGCTTGGCAGAGTTTTGTCCGATAGTGGATCCGATGTGAGTGCTGATGCCAGTGCAGTCGGCATTCCTCCTGCTGGTAGGCCGCTTGCTACTAGACCTCTTTCAGGTGCGAGGGTATCTGCTCTACCTCGAAGGCCTTTGCCAACAAGTGCACCACCAGCAGCCGCTCGGCAAAAAGAAGAAGCCGCTGCTAAATTAGCGACTGAAGAAGCATTAAAGCATGCAGTTGAAGAAGCGGCAGTCAAAAGAGCTGCTGAAGAAGCCATTAGAATAGCGGAGGAAAAAGCCGCATTATTAAGGATTGAGCGAATTCTTCGGGTTGAAGAGTTACTAAAAGATTCTCCCTCGCTTCAGGCTGCGATGGCAAAAAAACCCAAGGTTGAGCTGGATTTTAAAAAATGCTTAGAGTCTTTGCCAGATAAAGCGAATCCAGAAAGTGAATTAATTTTGGTAAGGGCCATCATCGCGGAATTGAAAAAAAATAGTGATTGCATCACATTGCATGTTCAGTATTTTGGTGTTTTGAGCAAAAGTGCACAATCTCTCTTTATAGAGTTATTGAATACGGTTCCTTATTTTGAAGAATTTAGTGCAGGGCCTTCTGAAGATCTTACTACTGCACTCGTTCCGGTTGCAGCTAAAGCTCCAGTTAAAGCTGAAAGTTCTGTTGCTGCGGTTGATGCTAGCCGTACTAAGCCCGCTAAGGCTGCAAAAATTTTGATTCCATTCGTCCAAGATCTCAATGATTTAAAAGTGTTAGGTGAATCCATCGCCGTTCGAAATCAATATTTGGGATTGATGCCTGGATTTGATAAGTCAGCAGAAGGCGAAATCGATTACTGGCAGGAAATGGTGAGTCATTGGGCTAAGAGTTGTGCTCGTAATGGAAGTCAGCATCTTAAT
>CAIQCE010000225.1 GCA_903870185.1 uncultured Gammaproteobacteria bacterium | reverse complement strand
TAATTTACGGAATTCTTATAATTATTTAACAAAATCAATCTGTTAAAAATGGCACCAATACAGCCAATTGGCGATATGCCTAATTTTATGCAGGCATTATCTCACAAAGCTTATAAAATCAATACTACCGTAATTTTAACGGGGTATTAAAAAACGGATTTGTTGGGCTGTGCTGCGCTTGGGATTAACCTACACATTCTATGGTTCCGGCATCACCAAACTATCCATTGTGTTGGGTTGAGCAATGCGAAGCCCAACCTACTAAGCTCTGCAAGAAACTGAACGAGTAACAGCTGGAGTGGGCATTGCGCCGGCGGCTGGTTTAGGTGGTTGTGGCTGTACTGGTTTTGAGCCAGATCCAAAAATTGAAAAAATACTCTTACCAGGAGAGGGAGAGGCAACGCCTAATAAAGAGGTTGTCTCGTGTGCATCTGCTGCTGCAGAAGAATCACCAGCAGCTGCAGAGTCAGTCCCCCCTGGTAAAACAAAAGTTAATTCAACCCCGGCTGCTGAAACAGGAACCGCTGCACAAGCCTCCACCCTATCAGATGCTTTTGCAGGTGCTTTAGACAACACCGCTGCCAGTCTTTGTAAACAATAAAGACGGCCGGCTTCATTACGCTTTTCAGCATAAAAGCCCATCAACTTTTCAAGAAGCGCCTTGTGATAATCAAAATCTGCCTGTTGTTCATAAATAGCCGCTGGAATCACTAAAGATTTTTCAGCTAACTCAAAACACTTAAATTGTTTTTCAATACAAGCTTGTTGCTTTTCACGATAGTGCTCTTTAAACAATTCATGCAATTCCGCAGTGGTGGCAGAATCTCTGCAAATATCAGTGCGATAATAGACTCGTTTATCTTCTAGATCTTCATTCTTTTTATAAATTTTTGCAGCGGCTTCATAAGCATCAGCCGCCGCTCCATAGTCCCGAACAGTCAGAGGCAGTGTCCCCAATGCTCGCTCTGCCGCTCCAAATAAACTTCTCACCTTGATTGCATCAGTCCCCACTTGCTCAATACACTGAGCATAGTTTCGAGCTTTTCCAGCTTCCATTTCAGTTTTATTTTGAGCTTTAATATAACTGGAAAATGTTGTGACATAGGATTTTCTTTCAGCATGATGAAATGGTATGTTCCTATAGTCATCAGATTCCACATACCACATCAACATAAGAACCTGAGCCAAATTATGGCTTGTTATAGCCTTCAACAAAGGGAACATTATTTTCCAACCTCGTTCACCTAGGTGTTCTTGCAAAGGGTCTGCCTTTGCATTTAAGAGCAGAAGCATGGCCCTGTACTCTCTAATGCTAGGCTCATAGGATCCATCTAAAGCAAACATTAATGGTGATCTATTATAGGGGACTAATACCCCATTCACATTAACGCCTTCTTTAATTTGCCGAGCTAATTCTTCACATTTTCCATAAGCAATCAATCTATAAATATCAGGCATAATTTTTACCTCTAAACATAGTTTTATTAAAATCTAGTACCTGCTGATCTAGCAGGAGCCGAGCCATCTGTAGCCAGATTAGCCGCCACAACATTCGATGATTGATCAACTTTTGTTTCAGCTGCAGGTACAATCGAATGCCGGCGCTGAAATAAACCGGCACCTGCAGCGGCTGCTTCTACAGGTGATAATTCACCTTGAGGACTCATGGATGGTGGTTCTATTCCAGCAGCTCTTAATTGTGCTTCCAAGGTCTTGATACGAGCACTTAAAGCCATATTTTCTCGAGCCTTGTCTGCAAGCTTAGCAGCATGATTAGCATTTAAAGTCTCTACCTCATCATGCTTTTTACTCTCGAAGTCAGTTATTTTGGCATCTTTTGCTTTAAGATCAAGCTCGTGTTTCCTTCCTTGTAAATCAGCATTACGGGCACCTAAGGAAGTCAATAATCCAAACCCAGCTAAATTACTGCCGCTCGTCAATAATGCATAAACCATCAACCATTCCTGGGGCAGTAAATTCATATTTCCCGTCCCAATTCGAAGCGAAGTCGTCACAAGCATCGCTCCACTCGCGCCGACCGCCAATCCACTGAACACTTGTCCTGTTTGAGCTAAGCGAGACGCTCGAGTACCCGACCCGAATAATTTTTCTTCAGCAACCCGATTACGGCTGTTAACAGGAGCAATCGCATCTAACAAGGCCTGACCTTCCCCCTTAACTCCTTCCAATCCTTTAATGATAAATCCACTTAAAGCAGCCGCTGAAAGAGCCGCTAAAACTGCCATCGCGTACTGAGCAGAAGGGGATAAACTTGAACTTGAAAGTGATAGTAAAGTTGCAACTCCTCCACTGCCTAAAGCGACAAAGGCTAATAAGATCGATAAATACAAACTGGTTGAGGCAGAAGCAAGAGTTCGACGCCGTTCAGCAGGAACATTAGCGGCCGTAGTCAGTGAAGCTGAATCAGCGGGTGCAACTGTAGCAGCATGCTGTGGCATAATACTCTCCTGGAATTAATTTACGGAATTCTTATAATTATTTAACAAAATCAATCTGTTAAAAATGGCACCAATACAGCCAATTGGCGATATGCCTAATTTTATGCAGGCATTATCTCACAAAGCTTATAAAATCAATAGTACCGTAATTTTAACGGGGTATTAAAAAACGGAAATGTGGTGGGGCATGAAATACGATTTATATTCTGGGCACCCACAAGAGGTGCCCCTACAGCGTTCAGCTTCATTTTATTAATAAAATCACGGTGCTACTGATATCGAATGCTCAACGATCCTCTTGCAATTAACGCGCCTAAATGCTATCAAGCCTCTGTTAAAACTATCTGAGTGAACACTATGGCACACCACCACCATTATTCAGAAATCAAAAGAGTCACTATCATCAATGCTCTTGTTAATTTACTGCTCGCTTTATTTAAAATCGCCGTGGGTTACATTGGTCATTCTCAAGCCTTGGTTGCAGATGGATTACATTCTTTTTCAGACTTGCTCAGTGATGGTTTAGTAATCCTGGCTGCCAAAGCTGGCGGAAAGCACCCTGATAAGGAACATCCCTACGGCCACCAACGAATTGAAACTTTAGCGGCGATAGTGATCGCTATCATGCTGAGTGCAGTGGGCCTAGCGCTCGGAATTGATACCTTAGACAATATCAGGCATGGGGTTGAAATGCCTCATCCC
This sequence comes from uncultured Gammaproteobacteria bacterium, assembly GCA_903870185.1. Classification (GTDB taxonomy): domain Bacteria; phylum Pseudomonadota; class Gammaproteobacteria; order Coxiellales; family Coxiellaceae; genus CAIQCE01. The sequence continues at coordinate 3,398 of CAIQCE010000225.1, read as the reverse complement.
GCCAGTGCTGTGATATTGACAGCAGTTATCTCAATCATCGCGAATGAATGGCTGTTTCGATATACCGATAAAGTCGGTACTGAACTTAATTCAAATTTATTGCACAGCAATGCCTATCATAAACGCAGTGATGCCTATGTCTCACTCATCGTGCTCGTCAGTGTGATCGGAACCTATTTTGGAATCCCCTACCTCGATGCAGGAGCTGCTTTTATTATCTGCGCATTGATCATCAAAATGGGCGCCCAAATGATCATTGCAAGCACTCGAGAACTTATTGATACTGCTGTCGATAATAAAACCTTGAAACTCATCATTCGTCATATTAGAGCGGTTCCTGGGGTTCAATCCATCCACCAGCTCCGCTCGCGATCACTGGGTGGTAATATTTTTGTGGATTCTCATATTTTGGTGAACCCTAAAATCAGCGTTTCTGAAGGCCACTACATCGCCGATCAAGTTTACTTGAAACTCGTTAAAAATATCCCCCATCTTCTCGATGTAACGATTCATATCGATCCTGAAGATGATGAACATGAAATGCCTTCAGTTGATCTGCCCAATCGCGATGAAATCGTTGAACACTTGAAAAGTCTTTGGTACCATCTACCCGGTTATTCTGAATTAAAACATTTTCAAATTCATTATTTGAAAGGGCGATTGAGCTTAGAAATTTATCTACCGCTATCGACTTTAGAGAAACATTCCTCAACAGAACTTTCAGAGCTTTATCATAAGGCGGTTAAAGAGTTTAAAGCAGTGAAAGGGGTGGAGATTTATTATTGTTGATGATGTTGGGCCGCGCTAACGCTTGGCACCAACCTACAATGGCACCAACCTACACAATGCCGCTGTATATATTTTACGGTGCCAGGCACCCAATAACATGGAACTCTCTATGAACCCAAAAACCTATTTATTCTACGACATTGAAACTTCCGGCCTCAACAAATCTTTTGATCAAGTTCTAGAATTCGCTGCGATTCGGACTGACTTAAATCTCAATGAACTCAATCGATATCACTATAGACTCAAACTCAATCCTGACACCATCCCTTCTCCAGCAGCTACTATTACTCATCGAATTAGTCTTGAAGATTTAAACTCAGGTATCCCAGAGCTCAAAGCCATTCAAGAAATTCATCAACTATTTAACACGCCTAACACCACTTCTTTAGGATACAATACACTTGGTTTTGATGATGAGTTTCTACGATTTGGCTTTTATAAAAACTTACTGCCACCTTACACTCACCAATATGCTAATCAGTGCCAAAGAATGGATTTATACCCTATCACTATTCTTTACTATTTATTTGGAAAACCAGCGATTAAATGGCCTATGCTTGAGGGCAAAATCAGCTTGAAATTAGAAAATTTAAACGCACTCAATCAATGGACGGAAGGGCAAGCTCATAATGCGATGGTTGATGTGTTAGTCACCTTAGAGCTCGCTAAAAAATTGATGAGCGATCAACCCATGTGGGAATATGTTTCAGGTTATTTCGATAAAAAAATTGATGCCGAAAGAATGGCTCAATTAAAACCCGCTTTTTCTAATATTGATGCTCGCTTTAAAGAAGCCCTATTAATTCAAGGAAAATTAGGGGCTCAGAATTTTTTCCAAGCGCCTGTATTGGCTCTTGGCACTCATCAAATTTATAAAAACCAAAGTTTATGGTTGCGAATGGATCATCCTGATTTTCGAGAGCTTTCGATTGAATCAATCACTAATGAAGTTTTTGTCATTCGAAAACGAATGGCTGAACCTCCTATATTACTCCCCACACAAACTCGTTTTTTAAAATATTTAACACCTGAAAGGCTCGAAATAGTGAGCTCGAATAAAGCTTTTTTAAGCGAGCATCCAGAGCTTCTAAAAACTATTTGTGATTTTCATCAAACTTATGCTTACCCTGAAATCGAAGGAGTGGATTTAGATTCAGCCCTATATTTAAGAGGCTTTCCAAGCACTCAAGAACAGGCTTTAAATTTAGAATTTCATCGATCTCAGGATAGAGCGAAATTCTTAAATTCATTTTCTAATGCAGAACAATTACAACAAGCGATTCGTATTTTAGGCAGAAATCACCCCGAGCTTTTACTTAATCCTCATAAAACCACTTTCGATGAGTATCTTCAAAAAGTCCATAATAGTGAAACTGAAAATGCCCCTATCGATTTCAAAGGTAACCCACGCTTAACTATCAAAGAGGCTTTAATCGAAATCGAAGAAATCTTAAACGATCGAGAATTAGATGAACAGCAAAAAACCTTACTGGATGAGCTTAAGCATTATTTAATGAGTTTGTCGCAACCTAACTAAAAAGTTTGCAGCTTTATCAACCCTGCTTCAATCGCCGAAAGGAATGCTTTATTAAACCCTTGGGGATGCTGAACTTGGTCTTCGGGTGACGAGATAAACACATGATTTGACACTTCGAAGGCATGGGCTTGAATCACGTTATTAAGATAAGCGGCACGCATCGTATCACTTGATAAACTGCTTAATTTTTCAGAGAAGGGCAAAGACAAGACTTGCTTGAACAATACTGCTACCTGCCCTTCTAAATAAACTAGATTGGCCCCCTGAGGCTGGGAAGAATCTTTCTCCAATGACTCAATGGAAGCTTGTATAATAGATTGATCGACAGGCAAATCAAAACCAAATTTCTTCATAGATCCATCTTGCCAAAGTTTTTGAATTCTCTTCACAGAATCGACTAATTCAATCGCATTAGTTTCTTCTACGACCTCTGCAGGCTTTGGCTCCAGACTAGAATCTAAAGTAACAGGTGCAGTTTCAGACACAGATTCTGATGCAGATGAAAATTCAGGATGAGATTCTGGTAAAGGCATAGATTTTATTGCAGGTGCAGCAGGTTCAATTTGAGCAGGAGGATTTTCCTCAGGCTCATCTATAGCCTCGGGTGCTGAAACTGGAATTTTCACCATCGAAGCATCGGGAGAATTTTGCTCGATTTTCAAATCCTCACTGAAATCAGACTGCATCAGAGACGCTGGCACGACTTTCTGAACAACAGGAGAAGGTTGGGCAGCAGGTGCAGGTGCAATTACTGGTTTCACTTCAACAGGAGCAGTCTTAACTGGGGGCTTTAAATCGGGAAGGGGCTCAGTAACTGGTACTGATTTTGGAACAGGTTTTTCAGCTGTAGTGACAGGTGTTGGCAGTGATGCCTCTTTTTGAACCTCAGCAGGAACCGTCTCTTTAACTATTGCGGGTTTTAAATCAGGAAGAGGCTTTGCTTCAGGCTTTGCTTCAGGCTTTGCTTCAGGCTTTGCTTCAGGCTTTGCTTCAGGCTTTGCTTCAGGCTTTGCTTCAGGCTTTGCTTCAGGCTTTGCTTCAGGCTTTGCTTCAGGCTCACTTACTGGAGGTG
>CAIQCE010000224.1 GCA_903870185.1 uncultured Gammaproteobacteria bacterium | reverse complement strand
TTTCAACGATAATGTAAAAATAATACAAACTAAAAAACATAGAGGTAATACAAATACAGCATGTTGATAATTGGCAGCGCTGAATAGGGGGGCGCCATGATACATGGTACCATCCCAATTAAGGTCCAATAACCAACCGATCACAGGTTGAAAGGCAGCTCCTACAATGACTGAGGCCATATTAGTAAAGCCCATGGACGTCCCTGAAACAGATCTTGGATTAATTTCACATGCCACGGCATAGGAAGTTGCAACGCCAATATTGCTAAGACCATAGAGAAAAAGTAATACATATAACAGTGAAATAGACATATGAGGTAAATAGAGGACTAGAGACATAAAGAATAAGCTTGCGATGGCAGATCCAAGGATGATGGGTTTACGTCGTCGAATTCGATCGGAAATCCAGCCACCAATCGGTCCTCCCACTCCCCAGCCGATAAAAATCATACTAATGGCGCCGGCTGCAATGTCAGTATGAATTCCGTACACATGTTTTACATAAGAAGTTCCCCAGAGTTCTGCAAAAGCTGCTGTAGGGGCATAGAGGAATCCGACACAAGCTCCATTGATCCAGGTTTGAGGATTCTGAAGTACTAGTTTTAATCCTTTGATTAAATTGAATTCGCCAGTTCGTTTGGGAGATTGATGGGCTTTGGGGTTTCGAGGATGGTCTTTGACTAATATGCCAATAAAGAAAGCCAGTATTAATAGGATGGTACCGATAGCCCACATCGTGTTTCTCCAGCCGATATGTGTGACTAAGACTGAAACAGGACCTTCTCCCACCGCAGCCCCCAGCATTCCCAATGCTTGAGTGACTCCTGAAAGCAATCCAAATCGAGTAGGGCTAAACCAAATCGTAGCGAGCTTTAAAGCACCCACAAAGGCAAAAGCAGCGCCAAATCCCATTAAAAATCGACCGATTTCTGCAAAATAAAGACTAGTGGCTTGTGCAAATATAAAGCAACCTAGGGCGCATAAAGCGGCCATAATGGTGAGTAATCGGTGTGGACCAAATCGATCCATCAAGCTGCCGACAGGGATCTGCATGCTGACGTATGCATAGTAGAAGAATGCAGATAAGGCACCTAAGCTCATCGCATGAACTTTAAAAGCTCTCATTAATTCTGAAACCATGACGCCTGGAGCGACTCTTGCAAAGTATTCAGCGAAAAAAAAGCCAGCTGCTAGCCCCCAAATAACCCACGGATTTTGGTGGCGAAGTGTTTTATTAATAACAGCTTTCATAGAGGATCTCTAAGATGCAATGGAGGCATTAGTATATGTGTAAAAACCCTGCTAAAGCAATACAGAGGCCCGACTGAAGGGTTTGTCTTCTGGGAAAAAATTCAGAAATCACTTAGGAATAGATCTACATTTAGTGTAATCAATTTTGCCGGTGGGGAGGAGTGGCAACTCAGAAAGAATCACAATTTTTTTAGGAATGCTAATTTCTGCGACTCCATGAGCTTGAGCCTGATGAATTAAAGCAGTTCGTGTTGCATTGGATTGATTGGTGATGAGTACGAGCATTTCTCCTCGGATAGGATCAGGTTCAGAAATAACGGCATGGTGAGCAAGAGGCCATATCTGATGAATAAAGTTTTCAACAGCCAGCAAAGAAATCATTTCGCCTGCTACTTTAGCAAATCGTTTGGCACGTCCTAGAATACGTATAAAACCTTCTTCATCAATAGAGGTAATATCACCGGTGTCGTACCAACCCATTTGTTTTTTTAAAATGCCGGGTGTATGGTGTAAATAATATCCTAGCATGATATTAGGGCCCTGAATTAAAAGCCTTCCTCCTTCGGAGATGCCCTCCACAGGATCCAATTGATAACTAATTTCGGGAGCGAAGCAGCCAACAGTTCCTTCTTTGTGGCGCATGGGGGTGTTAAGACTTAATACCGGTGAAGCTTCAGTCACACCGTAACCTTCATAGAGAGTGATTTTAAATTTTGTATTCCAAGTAAGTCGAGTTTGAGATTTTAATTTTTCACCACCTGCAAATACTAAGCGTAAACTTGAAAAATCATCCGAATTGGCATAATGCGCATACCCATTTAAAAATGTATCGGTGCTGAAAAGAATGGTTGCTTGAGTTTTTTTAATTAGCTCGGGAATTTGGTGATAATGAAGAGGTGTTGGATAAAGAAAACATCGAAGGCCAGATAGGATTGGTAGTAGCATTCCGACGGTTAAACCAAAGCTGTGAAATAAAGGCAGAGGATTAAAAATCAAATCCTGATGATTAAAATCGAGAACGCTGAGAATTTGTTTTCGGTTGGCTTGAATATTATTATGACTGAGAGCGACCCCTTTGGGAGTGCCCTCACTTCCTGAGGTAAATAAGATTAAAGCTTCATCATCACCCTTAAGTAATTTTTTAATTTTTCTATAAAAGAAATTTGGGAAACAGCTCGCTAATAATCCGAACAATTTATCGAAAATGTTGATGGATTTTGCAATGTCTTCTAGGTAAATAATTTCAATAGAATGAGCTTCCAAATGTTCAATCATGGAGTCGAGGCTGGCTTTATTAATAAATCGTTTCGAGCTAATGACCTGTTTGAGTTTCAGCATTTCACAGGAGGTTAATACAGACTGATGTCCTGAGGAAAAATTCAAAAAGGTTGGGATTCTTCCAAAAGCTTGTAAAGCGAAGAAGCTGACGACTGTGATAATCATATTAGGTAAAAGTATGCCGATGTGTTCTTGAAAGTGAGAATGGGCTGAAATTTTTTTCCCCAAGATAAAACTTCGGAGGATCAGTTCTCGATAGCTCATGGGCTTTTGCTCAATATCTTCAGCGATAGGAGTTTTAGGTCCTTTGAGTTTGCTTGTGTCGAGCAAGATTTTAAAAAGTGTTTGATGAGTTAGCATGAGGGAAATCTAGCATAACTCCAGGGGCTCGGCTATACTCAAAAGCGGTCCATTTTGTTAAACAAGGAGGGTGAAATGCAAAAACTTAATGCTAAAAAGAATACAGTGCGTGCCTTAGCGATTGTGATTCCCGCTATTATTTTGGGAACATTCTATTTGCAAGGTCAGATAATCCCAACTGTTCTGAGTGTACTATTTGCATGGATCCTAGCTTGGCTGTTTGCTCAGTATATCGAAATGGATAATCGTCCACTCTATAGCGCCATTGTTATTGTAGTTTTCAGTTATTGTTTATCAATAGAAAGAACCTCCTTGGCTCAATTACAATTTGGGCAGCCTCTATTGGGGAATTTATATCATATCTTTACGGCATCTAGTTTCTTTGTGGTTATGACAGTGGGCTTGCTCATACCTTCCTGGTTAATATTTTTTGGCCTCGATCACTTCTTATGTAAAGCGATCAAAAGTCGGCTCATTAAAGTATGAAATATGGTGTTTTAATCTTCTTATTGAGCAGCAGCGCATTCATGAGTCATGCGCTTGCTGTTCCTGAGAGTACTGTTTCACATCGGCCCGGAGATTTTATTAAGTCTATTGAAGGTGATCCCTCCGCAGGCAAGAAAGTTTATGAAGAATTTTGTGCGAGCTGCCATGCTGTTGATCCTAGCATCGCAGTCGGAGCTCCCCGATTTCGAGTCACTCAGGAATGGAAGCCTTTCATGCATCAAGACTTCAATCTAATGATGCGATGGGTGGATGAGGGAATAGGGGCAATGCCTCCTCGCGGCGGATGTTTTGAATGCAGCGATCAAAACCTCAAAGATGCTGTGGTTTATATGTTGCCACAGAAGTAATGAGTGTTGCTTTGCTTGACACTAACTTACTGAGAGCTTCAATTTGAGGCTACTAGAATAGGTTATTTTGGTGGGCACGCTAACGCTTTGCCCACCCTACATAATAGACAGTCCGGTTGTAAATCTAGACGTTAGGCAGTGCTTCGCTAGACACCATGCAGTTCCGCTGCTTGTCTCATCACGTCATCGTCTTGCGGCTTATTATATAATCGTGTAGGTCGGCGCTAAGCCCTGCATGAGCACTTGGCTAAAATTCCTGATGAACTTGACGCAGGGCGAGCCCGACAAGCCCATTCCTTTCATTTTATAAGCTTTACAAAAGGAATTAGCTAAATGCACGTTTAGTTGAATTCTCAAATAAATCAAAAAGATAAATTTAAAAATTTTGTAGGGAAGTGCCAAAATGAGTCATGAAGGTCATCTTCTGGTCGGTGGTTCAGAGCTTTCCGAAGCTGTTCAATTAGAGAAAATCTAGCATTAAGTCGAAAAGAAATACAGTTAAGAAAAAAAGGTGCCAGGCACCAAAAGGGCTTAAAGGTGCCAGGCACCAAAATATAATCAAGCCCTCTAGCGCGGCTTATTGCTTTCCAGTAAGATAATCGAGGCTTCTTTAGAAGATTTAGGCAAGTCTACTAGTAAAGGAATATTATGACACTTCATCGTCGATTCTCCCCCCTTCATATGTTATTGCTGAGTATCAATGGAATGATTGGTTCAGCTTGGTTATTTGCGCCTTTTTATGCGGCGAAACTAGCGGGTTCTGCCGTGATTATTTCCTGGTTATTGGGTGGGGCAGCAACAGCCTTAATCGCCTTTTGTTTTGCTGAACTTTCAACGATGTTGCCCATCACGGGAGGAACAACTCGATTTGCTCAACTCAGCCATGGGGTCTTGACGGGTTATGTGATCAGCTGGGTGTCCTGGTTGTCTTGTGTGACTATGGCGCCGATAGAAGTTCAGGCAGTTTTACAATATGCCTCAACTTATTTCCCGAGCTTGATGCACTTAGTAAACGGAAACCCTGTTTTAACTCCCACTGGTTTTATTTATGCGACTTTAGTGATGTTCGGTCTTTGCGTGATCAATGTGGCGAGCTTCAGAGGATTTGTTCGTTTTAATTTCTTTATTTTCACATTTAAAATTTTAGTCATCGTTGCCACGATTTTCTGGCTAATTAAAACCCAATTTCATCCACAAAATTTTGCCGGAGGTTTTGATCTTCATTCTTCTCAATGGCCGGGAATTTTAGCCGCGATTGCAAGCGGTGGTGTTGCTTTTGCTTTCACTGGATTTAAGCATGGTGTGGAATTGGCGGGTGAAACTAAGTCTTCTCACCTTGCGATTCCTCTTGGAATTGTAGGATCTGTCGTATGTTGTTTTCTTTTATATGTGGGTCTTCAGGTGGCATTTATTGGGGCTCTCAATCCTTCTGAATTTGCAGGTGGTTGGGATCATTTGAAATTCAGCGGCGATATTGGTCCTTTTGTTGGGATCGCAGCCTTGCTGGGTTTGACCTGGCTTGTTAAATTGCTTTATATCGATGCAGCTGTTTCTCCATTGGGCGCGGGATTAATTTACATCACATCGACTGCACGAATTATCTATGCAATGAGTCGAAATGGATATTTGCCCAAGTTTTTAACCAAGTTAAATAAAGAAAGCATGCCGATCGCAGCGATTGCTCTTAATTTTTGTGTAGGGATGTTTTTATTCCTTCCCCTTCCAGGTTGGCAAACAATGGTGAGCTTTTTGGTTTCAGCCGTTGTGATTTCCTATTCGATGGGGCCGATTGCACTTCTATGTTTAAGGCAACAATTACCCAACCAGCATAGAAGTTTCCGTTTACCTTTTGCTAAACCCCTTTGTTTGATTGCTTTTTATTGTTGCAATCTGATTAGCTATTGGACTGGTTGGGAAACCATATCTAAATTAGCCATCGCAGTATTGGTGGGTCTGGTGTTCTTGTTGATTGCTTATTTGCGTGGACATGTGGATAAGAAAAATTTAGGATATAAATCTTTGGGATGGTTGCTGCCATATTTATTTGGACTCACTGCGATTTCTTATTGGGGATCCTTTGGTGGAAAAGGGCAGATTCAATTTGGCTGGGATTTTTTAATCATTGGTATTTTTTCTATCATCATTTTAATATTGGCACTTAAGACTCGGTTGCTGAATGTAGAAAAACAATTTCAAAAATACGTGAATGAACATGAAGAAAATCTAAGTGTGGGTCTTTAGTATTAAAGGGCGTTTTATTAAAAAAGGAGAGGGACTATGTGGGTTATTGTAAATGTTTGGGCGATTTTAGTTGCGGCTGTTTCAGGTTTTGCATTAGGGGCATTGTGGTATTCACCTGCATTGTTCTTGAATAGTTGGCTGCACGAAAGAAAAATGAAAAAAGAGGCGAAGGTTAAACATAAACCAATGGTTCATGGTATTTCCTTTGTGCTTTCTATAGTATCAGTTAGCTTGTTGTCTTTATTTTTAGGACCTAATCCTCCGTTATCGATAGCTGTAGGATCAGGTTTCTTAATTGGTCTTTGCTGGGTGCTGAGTTCTTTTGCGAGCCATTATTTGTATACCGGGCAAAGCTTTAAATTGTTCTTGATTGACGGTGGATATTACCTCTTGCAGTTCACTTTATTTGGATTGGTTTTGGGTTTGTTTCCGGCTTAAGGGCGCGTTTGTCTTAAGCGTAGGTTGGTGCCAAGCATGCATTGCATGCGCGGCCCAACGAATCAATATATTCTTTTCTCTGGATCCCGCGGACAAGCCGCGGGACGACGGTGTGGGCTACTAGGTGAGTGAGCATTCAAGAAAAGAATGTTGGGCCGCACTTGCCCTTGGCGCCAACCTACAAAATAGCCCGCAACCTCATTCTTTAATGACCACGCCTTAAAGCGTTTAGCGGATTAATCAGTACTGTTTTTTCAGCAGCGGCGGCAGCACCCCCAGCAGCATCCCATTCAACGACCACTCCACCAGTGTCCGCTGCAGCACCTGCGCCACCAGCTGCACCTGCCACTGCTCTTGCTGAGGGTGATGCAGTACTTCTCCTGCTTGTGAGATAGCTAACGACTGCATCATATCTAGCTTTGTTTGCTTTACCTGCTGATGCTGAAAGTTCTTGAGCTAATTTAAGCATCTCAGGCGTAGGGATAATGCCTAGAGTTTCCGCATAAAATTGAATGAATTTTAGATTGGCATATTGGATTGCTCTTTGGAGTGGGTTAGGTTCTGGGGCAGCGATAAATGTTCTCAAGGGGTATTTAGATTGAGTCTTAGTGAGCCAAAGATTTCTATCATCAGGACCAGCCACCTCTCTTAATAAGTTCAGAAAATAATCAGAATCATCTGTTCGATATTGAGCAATCACATGCAATACATGTCGAGTACTATGAATAAACTCTCCCTTTTTAGTGACTATTAATTGAGAAAAATTGACACGATCAAATTTGAGTTGATCCACGGCAGCTCTAGTAATTTCTTTAGATCCTGATTTGCAAGCGTAATAGAGAACGAGTGTGAAATCGAATCTTCTATAAACCTCACCCCAAACAGGATCGGCTTTAAAATATAAAAATAGGTCCTTCTGAGCACTTCTGGCTAACCTTCTGGAAGGATTGCATCCAAGCACTTTTCCCCTGAAAACAATATTGGCTTTTCGACTATCAAAGTAAGCTTTATCGCCTGTGTCTAAGCTTGAAGTAATCGAATCAAGCTCTACATCATAAGCTGGTGCAGCTACGCAACATCCTTCCATTTTTTATTCTCCACTTAGATTGAAATCATTCCATGAAAATTTTTTCCCTAGTTGATTATAAATATAATTCTGAGTCTCAGTATTAGGGTTTAGTTTGAGATAATGGCCGATTAAATAAAATTCCTCGGCTCCAGGAATAATCGCTCGAACACAACTTAAACCATTAGGATGCTGGTAAACTTTGTTAATCAACAAATGAGAACCTTGGATTTTAATCAATTCTATAATTTTAGCCAAATAGTCTGATAAATTATGATGAGAATATTCAAGTGAATTATCTTGAAATGGAATTAAATTTTCTTTTACTATTAAATCTTCTAAATCGGCCTGAAGCACATTTTCAATTAAAGAGTTATAGTTTAAATTTTCTCGATCAATTGTAGTTTCTAAATAATCGCCATCCATTAAATTATAACTTTGGCTCAGTTCATGCACAGCTCTCTCTAGGGCATGCTTAGATTGAAGCGATGCGCCTGAACCACATGGCCGAACTTCGAAAGTCGGATAACGAAAATTGGCTACATAGACTTCAGCTCCGTAGCGAGAAGGAAGATTCATAATCAAAATTTCATTTTGATAGTCAAATTCAATTTTTTTGATTAACTCACGAGTGTCTTCAGGCAAGGTATCATGATTAATTAAAGTGACGGGTTTATTAAGAATGCAGCAATCAATGCTGAAATAAGAGAGCGCATCTCGTTCAATGATTTCTAATGCGGCATGAATCACAGCTTCTTCATAAGAGCCGCCACTCGCTAATCCAGTGCTAGCGGCATATAACTGAGCTTGACCATAATCAAGAAAATCATTTTTAGCCTGTGTACCTCGATAGCTAAGATCAACTGATGCCATAGGGACTGCATACGATTGTTGAGACTCCATATTGGAGTATATGATCCAAGGCAGTGAAACAGTTTCAGCTAATTTCAGAAAAATTTCAGGATCACAGCGATAAGGGATAACCCTGTGATTTGTGGAAATTTCACTTAAGGTGCCTTCAATTTTAGAATAAGGGTGGAGAGGGTAACTAGCTAAATAGTATTCAAGTGCTTCATAACTGGCGCTTAAATCAATTTCCAACTCATTGGAACCTTTTCCCATGCCTTTAACGGTTTGGTCATTCTGCGAGATATAGCAAAGCCGAGTTGTGATTTGATTGGTTTTATAATCATGTTTAATGACATTCAATCCAAGATCTTCAACGACTTGGTTCCAAATTGCTTGAGCTTCATTCGGATTTTTAGATCGTTCATTTATCACTGGATTCATAGGAATTCAACCGATAAGTAGGGGTGGGTTGGGCTAAAGTGTGCAAATCTTAGGCCTTTTATCTTGCGAAATCTAGAAATTTATTTAAGTGTGCTAGTACTAAACTACCCCGACCGCCTGTTTCAAACATAGACGAATTTCTGATTTTATGATTTAATCCCAGCTTCACTAGGGGCGCCTAATTTGGCTGAGATAGTTACCCTTTGAACCTGAATAGGTTAAGACCTGCGTAGGGAAGTGAGTAAGTCGAAAGATTCATTTCACCCTGCCGGTTTTCACCCCATTTTCTCATCAATGGAGTTATTATGAAAATCGATCATGAGTTGCGGCATCCTTTGTCTGGATCCCAAAAGTGCTATATCAGCACGGAAAATTTTAAGCTTCAAGTGCCTTTTCGTGAGATTTCACTTACGAACGGAAAATCTCTATTGGTTTACGACACCTCGGGCCCTTACACGGATTCCACGGTTTCTATCGATATTAATCAGGGTATTCCTGATATTCGAAGTCATTACATTGAAGCACGTCAAGATACAGAGGCTTATGAAGGCAGGGCTATTAAACCAGAAGACAATGGTTACTCAGATCATGAAAAATCATTATTGAGTTATGAAGCCAAATTACAGCGTCAGCCTCGTCGAGCTAAACCCGGTGCTCGAGTCACACAGTTACATTATGCAAGACAGAATATCATTACACCTGAAATGGAGTTTGTGGCGATTCGAGAAAATCAACGCCAGAAAATGATTTTAAATGAAGAAAGAGAAAATCGTTTGAGGGGTTCCTATTTTGGATCTCATATTCCTAAGGAAATTACACCTGAATTTGTGCGATCTGAAATCGCTCGTGGTCGTGCGATTATTCCCGCCAATATAAATCATTTAGAATTAGAGCCAATGATTATCGGCCGAAATTTTTTAACGAAAATCAATGCCAATATTGGTAATTCACCCGTGAGCTCTTCCATCGAAGAGGAAGTGGAGAAATTAGTGTGGTCGACTCGTTGGGGTGCGGATACTTTGATGGATCTTTCCACCGGGAAAAATATTCATAATACTCGAGATTATATTGTTAGAAATTCCTCTGTTCCCATTGGAACTGTTCCTATCTACCAAGCCTTGGAGAAAGTGGGTGGTATAGCTGAGGATTTAACTTGGGAAATATTCAGAGATACTTTGATTGAGCAAGCCGAGCAGGGTGTGGATTATTTTACGATTCATGCGGGAGTATTATTACGCTATATCCAACTGACCTCTTCACGAGTGACAGGTATTGTGTCTCGAGGTGGATCAATCATGGCAAAATGGTGTTTATCTCATCACCAAGAAAATTTCCTTTATACGAATTTTGCAGAAATCTGTGAAATCATGAGTGCCTATGATGTCAGTTTTTCACTGGGAGATGGATTGCGTCCAGGCTCTATAGCGGATGCAAATGATGCGGCTCAATTTGCTGAATTAAAAACTTTGGGTGAGTTAACTCATATTGCGTGGAAGTATGATGTACAAGTGATGGTTGAAGGTCCTGGACATATTCCGATGCATCTCATCAAAGAAAATATGGATAAGCAGTTGGAAGAGTGTGCAGAAGCACCTTTCTATACCTTGGGTCCTTTGACCACTGATATTGCACCCGGTTACGATCATATAACCAGTGCAATTGGAGCTGCGATGATTGGTTGGTATGGCTGTGCCTTGTTGTGTTATGTAACCCCTAAGGAACATTTAGGTTTGCCGAATCGAGAGGATGTGAAACAGGGGATTATTGCTTATAAAATTGCAGCTCATGCTGCTGATATTGCAAAGGGACATCCAAGTGCTCGATATCGAGATGATGCACTCTCAGATGCTCGTTTTGAGTTTCGGTGGGAAGACCAATTTAATTTATCATTAGATCCCGATACGGCTCGATCATTCCATGATGAAACTTTGCCACAAGAGTCTGCAAAAGAAGCTCATTTTTGTTCGATGTGTGGTCCTAAGTTTTGCTCCATGCAAATTTCTCAAGAAATTCGCAAGGAGGCAAAAGAGCTGAGTCCCGCATGAAAATAGCAATCGTAGGCGCAGGGATCATGGGGCAATTGACTGCATTAGCATTGGTTAATGCGGGCCATGATCTCACTCTATTTGAAAAAAATTCTGAAGATGATTTGAATAATTGTAGTATGGCTGCGGCAGGGATGTTGACTGCTAGCATCGAATTGGAAAAATCTGAAAAACTAATTTATGAATTGGGTTGTGAAAGTTTAAACTCGCTTTGGCCCAAGATCATTGAGGGAATATCGACTGAAGTCTATTTCAGGAGAAAGGGCGCTTTATTGGTTGCTCATCCACAAGATAAGACGGAGCTTGATCGATTTATGAATACGCTTTTACATAGGAGTGTAGATCGACTTCATTGTGAAAAATTGAATTCTGCTGCTTTACAAACACTCGAGCCTGAGTTGGAAAAATTCAATGAAGCCTATTATTTTCCTGAAGAAGGCCAGATTGATAATCAAGCATTGATTAAAGTTTTGATCGATGATTTGAGAAAGCTCTCCGTTCGATTGTGTTTTAAAACGTTGGTAAAAGAAGTTAAGCCTCATCAAATCATGACAGAAAATTCGACTGAAAATTTTGATTGGGTGATTGATTGTCGAGGGCTTGGGGCCAAATCTATTTTCAATGAACTCCGTGGAGTTCGAGGAGAATTAATTTGGGTGAAGGCCCCTGAAGTTAAGATCGAGCATTTGGTGCGTTTGCTGCATCCTCGATACAGCCTTTATATCGTGCCAAGGCCTGATCACATTTATATTATTGGGGCGAGTGAAATTGAGTCAGAGGATCAAGGTCCTATTTCAGTGAGAACTGCTTTAGAGCTTT
Source organism: uncultured Gammaproteobacteria bacterium (assembly GCA_903870185.1). Taxonomy (GTDB): domain Bacteria; phylum Pseudomonadota; class Gammaproteobacteria; order Coxiellales; family Coxiellaceae; genus CAIQCE01. The sequence goes on along the minus strand of CAIQCE010000224.1, from coordinate 4,219 downwards.
TATCTGCTGCGTTTTATTGTCACCCAGGGTTTTCTGAAGCGAGAATTATTAAAACGATGACACATTGTCGGCCCACGCTGAAAAATCATTTGCCAAAAATTAAATACAGGCCTGGATTGATTGCCGTGAATGGTTTGTATCGGCATGGATTTTTAATTGCACCGGCCTTGGCTAATGAATTAAGGCATTATCTAGAGACAGGAGCGGCTTCGATTCACTATCCACAACTTTGGGAATCGATCGATGAAGTCCATTAAATTCAATCATCAAACACTGAATATTGAAAATGAGATTACTTTGGCGGAGTTATTAAAGGCTCAAGGGTATACTGAAACTCATTTTGCGGTTGCGATCAATCAAGAATTTCTACCTCGCGCTCAATATGAAACCACTCATTTAAATGAAAACGATTCTATAGAAATCGTATTGCCCATGCAGGGAGGTTAGTATGTGGAATCTTGCAGATAAAAATATATCGAGTCGTTTGCTTTTAGGAACAGCTCAATACCCCTCAATGGATTGTTTGGAAAAATCGATTCAGAATTCGGGCGCTGAAGTGATTACGGTGTCACTCAAACGACAAACGGCGGGTGCACAAAATAGTGAAGTATTTTGGAAGTTGATTAAAGAAACTAAAGCCCATTTATTGCCGAATACGGCAGGCTGTAAAAATGCGAAAGAAGCCGTTACTACGGCAAAGATGGCTCGAGAACTCTTCAATACCAATTGGATTAAATTGGAAGTCATAGGTGATGAATATACTTTGCAGCCCGATCCCTTTGAATTAGTAAAAGCGACTGAAATTTTAATTAAAGAAGGTTTTGAAGTTTTCCCTTATTGCACCGATGATTTGATTTTGTGTCAGCGATTGGTCGATCTAGGTTGCCAAATCTTAATGCCCTGGGGTTCACCGATTGGATCGGGGCGAGGATTACTCAATCCCTATGCTTTAAGTATATTGCGTGATCGATTCCCAAAATTAAATCTGATTGTCGATGCAGGCATTGGAAAGCCTTCACATGCTGTTCAAGCATTAGAATTAGGGTTTGATGGAGTTTTGCTAAACTCGGCTGTTTCACTCTCGAATGATCCTGTGTTGATGGCAGGTGCATTTAAAGATGCTGTAAATGCCGGTCGTGCCGCTTATGAAGCGGGCATGATTCCCGAGCGAAATATGGCTCAAGCTAGCACCCCTTTGATGGATACTTTATTCTGGCACAACGAGACTTAATGATGGGCCTCAAATTTTTAGATTGTGGTTCTACTCCTTTGGGATTGTATCCTTTAGTGGATAGCATCGATTGGATAGGGAAATTATTGCCATTAGGTGTGAGCACTATACAACTCAGAATTAAAAATAAATCCCTGCCAGAACTTGAAACCATCATCCAAAAAAGTGTGGAATTAGCGAAGCAATACCAAGCCCGATTATTTATCAATGATTATTGGGAGTTTGCCATAAAATATGGGGCTTATGGTGTTCACTTAGGCCAAGAAGATTTAGATAAAGCTGATCTCAAAAAAATTCATGAAGCCAATTTGCGGCTAGGGGTCAGTACACATTCTCCCGCTGAAATTGAGCGAGTTTTAAGATTTGAGCCTTCTTATCTTGCATTTGGTCCTATATTTTTGACTCAAACTAAAGACATGACTTTTGAGCCTCAAGGACTTGAAAAAATAAATTATTGGGTGCGACAATTACCTTATCCCATAGTGGCAATTGGGGGTATTAATAAGGAGCGATTAAAGGATGTATTGGCTACAGGGGTCAGTGGAATCGCGATGATTGCTGCGATCAAAGAGGCAGAGGATCCTATCGCGCTTACTCAGTTTTTAGTGAAGGCAGTCGGAGATTATCAACGATGATGAATTCACAAGAGCTCAAGCGCTATAGTCAGCATTTAAAATTAAAAGAAATTGGAATCGAAGGCCAGGAAAAATTAAAATCGGCTCGAGTCTTATGCGTAGGGGCTGGTGGATTAGGTTCACCTTTATTATTGTATTTAGCGGCAGCAGGTGTTGGCACTATCGGAATCATCGATGATGATCGAATCGAGTTATCCAATTTACAACGACAAATTTTATACGATGTGCATCAGCTGGGTTCATTGAAAGCTGAAGTGGCTTCTGAAAAATTGAAAGCTTTAAATCCCGATATAGAATTAAATATTTATACTGATCGATTCACACTGGAAAATGGCTCTGAATTGATTCAGCAATATGATATTGTTGCCGACTGTTCGGATAATTTCACCACTCGGTATTTGATTAATGATCTTTGCTTTAATCTGAAAAAACCTTTTGTTTCAGCCAGTATTTCACAATTTAAAGGGCAGCTTGCATTTTATTCAGGGCAAGAGGGACCTTGTTATCGTTGTCTTTTCCCCGCACCCCCTGAATCTCATTTAATTTCCAGCTGTGAAGAAGAAGGGGTTCTAGGTGTATTGCCAGGGTTATTAGGGACGCTTCAAGCTACTGAGGTGTTGAAATATTTCTTAGGAATTGGTGATTTATTAGTAGGGCGATTCTTAGTCATCGATGCTTTAGAATTTTCATTTCGAGAGTTTCAATTTTCTCAAAATACTGATTGTGAAATCTGCAGTCAGGAGAAATCAGCAGAAGAGTTATTTAAGCAATATTTCTGCTGTTCCGAACAAGAACTTAAGCCAAAAATGATTTCAGTGCAAGAACTTAAAGCCTGGTTAGATCGCTCATCAGATTGCGTGCTTCTCGATGTGAGAACTCTAGAAGAGCATCAAGAATTTAATTTAGGTGGAACTTGGATTCCGTTGAAAGAACTTCCCAACCGTTTAAAGGAACTTGATTCCAATCAAACCATTGTCGTTTACTGTCGTTTAGGCAATAGAAGCCTTAAAGCAGCTCAGATCTTGATGAAGGCTCATTTTACTTCTGTCCAGATGTTGGAAGGAGGGGTTGAGGCGTGGAAGAATGGAGGGTGAAGTTAAAATTTTCGACCTCATTTTCATTAATTCCCATTTTTTCTATCTCATCCTTTCCCAGCTTGATTGGGACATCCAGAAATAATAACGGATGGTTTCTATTAATCTTTATCGATATACTTATAAAAATTTCAATAATTGGAATCATCTACAATGGAAAAAATATTAATTAGTCGTTGCTTAATGGGTGAGAAAGTTCGCTACGATGGTGAGGCTAAATGGTGCGATCACCCCTATATTCTGAAATGGCGGGATGAAGGGCGATTGGTTTTTATATGTCCAGAAGTGGCTGGGGGTTTAGGGACTCCACGAGATCCTGCAGAAATTGTAGGGGTGGGTGGCGGAGTTGCAGTTTTAAAAGGATTGGGCAAAGTTAAAACTCACCATGCAGATGTGACAGATCCCTTTCTTAAAGGCGCTGAAATAGCGCTGGAGTTGGCGAAGAAAAATCAAATTAAAATGGCCATATTAAAAGCCAATAGCCCCTCTTGTGGTAATATAGCCATTTATGATGGTGGTTTTAGTCGGCAACTCATAGAAGGCCAAGGTGTGACGGCGGCTTTGTTAGAGCAAAATGGTGTTCGAGTATTTAATGAAAATCAAATTGAGTTAGTAGCCAAGTATTTGGAAAAATTTTAAATATAAAAAAGGGGAAACAAATGAAACTTAATTCAATCGCAAAATGGTCTTTAATTTTAGGTGTGAGCGTAGCCCAGGTTCAATCTTATGCTGCAGAAGATGCTTCGGTAGCGTATAAAAATCAACGGGGTTCGGTTTTAAATTTAACCATGCATGCACAATCAGCTGAAACAGGCACTTTGAGTGGAACATTTACCACAGCTGTGGGTAATTGCAAAACTGATATGAATGTTCCTGTGCCAATCGTGGGATTCTACAATGGTAATGTAGTCGCTCTTAGTATCAATTTCCCACATTGTAAGCAAGTGGTTTCTATGACAGGCAATTTAAATGCTGATAAAACAGCGTTAAGCACATTATGGTTGGATGCCAATCAAGTTGCAGATCCTGTTCATGTTGGTTGGAATGCTAATATTGTGGGAGCCGATCAGTATAGTAAAATTTAATGATAAAAACTCATTCTTTAACGCCTGAAATTCTTCATATTCTTCGAGATAAAGGGACTGAATATCCCTTTTCTCATGACTATGAAAAACTACAAAAAGGAAGTTATTGTTGTCGTCAATGTGGGTTGGTGTTGTTTAGAGATTCTAATCAATTTACATCAGGATGTGGTTGGC
>CAIQCE010000223.1 GCA_903870185.1 uncultured Gammaproteobacteria bacterium | reverse complement strand
GTGAGAGAATTGGTGGAAAAAGACACTAAAAAACCGTTGGTGGGTAAGGATGGCTGGGTTTCCATGGGTTTTTCTCCAGAGATATCTAAACGTTTAGGTGGATATTTAAGTGCAGAAAAACTGAGTCGACCAGAGCTTGATCAGCTTCATGAGCTCATGAGTAATACCGTGGGGCGTGCAGGCCCCTCTAAAGATGGCCATAATATTTATTCAATTCATTTGTTAATGGCGCCTGATGATTTAGGGCGCGAGCCCTGTGAATTTGTGAACCCCCAAAATCCAGATGCTATTAATTCAATAGTATACTACCGACTCTATACTAGACCCACTTTTTTCCCGGTTTCAGCTAGGCCTTCACCTGCATGCCTAAAGCGTGTTATGCCCCATTTGTTAGCACTTGAGGATACATGGTCCGAATATGAAAAGACTCGAAATTCTCAGGGTGGAGTTAAAGCAGATCGTCAAGCGGAATTAGTACGTTATCGTGAGATGACTGCAGAAGTTCGTAGAAAAAGTTTAAAGCTTTTAGCCTTTATGTCACAAGTAAGTGGAATGAAAGATGCTGCAAAAAAGGGGATGAAGTCGGATTTGCATGACCAGACTTTTACTCTGACTTTGTTAATGCTAAGGGCCATGCAAGAAGAGATAGGTTCGAAAAACTATTTGAATAGGTTGAGCACAATTTTAAATTGGGTGTTAAGACAAGCTTTCCAAAAAATCAACAGTCTCGAATTTTCTATGGAAACTTATGCTTTTAAAGAAAATAGAGAGGTTTTTTGGTTCTCAGAAACTCCTCCGACTCGAAAGGAAAGTGCTGGTGTGGGCGGGGCTAGAAGAGGAAGATCAATACGGTTAAACTCGGCGGGGCTATTTGGTGTTAATAAGTCAGCAGCAGGGAAAGGAAGTGTAGGTCATTTTTCAATACAGGCCCCAGGGTCGTTCCCTGCATCCTACCCTAAAAGTGCTGTTACTCAACTAGGCATCGATTTAACGGGAGGAGGTGTAGGAAGGATTGGTCTCCCGGGTGCCGCCGCTTTAGCTACAGGAAAACCTTGTTCATTCCTCCCTGGATCAACCGCTGCTATTCAAGCAGCAGCGGCTGCTCAAGTAGAGTTAAATTCTGGGATATTATTAGGAGTAATGAATTCGACAGGAGGGCTAACTGGCAATCCAACAAACGCTACTAACTCTTCAGCTCCTGGAGCAGGAAGATAGTATGAAAGGGATACTGTATATCAAGCGATTAAGAGTGGATGCTATTATCGGAGTTTATGCATGGGAAAAACAAGAAAAACAGCCGCTTTATATTGATCTAGAATTTGAGGTGAATATTGAGAGGGCAGCTCAAACAGATCAGATCCAGGATGCAATGGATTATCAGCAATTAGCAGATGGTCTTCGCAGTTTAATCAGCCAATCTAAATTTCAATTAATTGAGAGTGTCGGTAGCTTAGCCATTCAGTATTTAAAAGAAAATTATAATCCTTCTTTTGCAAGGTTAACGATTATCAAACCCAATGCCTTGGCTCATGCAGAAGAAGTGGGAATAGTGGCTGAAATTGGCCAACGATAACTTGATCTTCTTTCATTAAAGCTACAGAATAATCTATCTCAAAAAATAACTCTAAGGTATCTGCCATGTCGTATCAAAGCCAAGTGTCGACTATCGTATTATTTCGGAATGATATGAAATTTTCATCCGGGCATTTTACCATTTTTTCAGCGACTGAGCGGGAGCGTTTGCATGGGCATAATTTTCAAGTGACAGCCGAAATTACCGCGAGGGTCCAGGAATCGG
>CAIQCE010000222.1 GCA_903870185.1 uncultured Gammaproteobacteria bacterium | reverse complement strand
GATAACTTAAAATCTTTCGATTGGAATCTAACTTTAGAATTGTGTAATGGCAGCGCTGAAATCGCCAATGAACTAATCAATTTATTTAAAATCGAGCTGCCTATTTTTAGAGAGTTCATTGAAAAAGCGTTTCGAAATGAAGATCGCACGATGCTAATCCATCAGGTTCACAAACTCTTAGGTGCCAGTTCCTACTGTGGAACTCTTCATTTAAAAAACCTCTCAAGGGCTTTTGAAGCCCAGCTTAAATCGAGTGAGCCTATCAATACAAAAATGTATGAAGAATTATTGGCTGAAATTGAGGTCGTGATTGCAATTCTGGATCAGCAGGATTTTAGTGCATGATCAATACAAACTCGAACCTCCATCATCACAATGCTGATAAAGCTGCATTAGAAAAATTCGGCTCTATCGCAGCGGATTGGTGGGACCCTAAGGGCCCGATGAAAGCTCTGCATCAAATCAATCCTTTAAGGCTAAGCTATTTAGAACGACATATTTCATTATCTGGTCAAAAAATTTTAGATTTAGGGTGTGGTGCTGGCCTGCTCAGTGAATCACTTGCTCAAAAAAGTGCTGAAGTCACCGCGATTGATTTAAGCTCTGAGGTGCTAGAGATTGCAAAAGCACATGCAATTGAATCCCAACTTGAAATTAATTATCAACTGATCGCTGCAGAAAGCTTGGCTGAATCCCACCCTCATTCCTTTGATGTGATCAGCTGCATGGAATTATTGGAACATGTGCCAGACCCATCTGCCATCATTCAATCCTGCAAAACTTTATTAAAACCCAATGGACTCGTATTTTTTTCAACACTGAACAGAACCTTAAAATCCTATGCTTTTTCGATCATCCTGGCTGAATATGTTTTAAATTATTTACCTAAGGGCACTCATCAATACTCCCAATTTATTCGTCCTTCTGAATTAACTCATTGGGCAGAAGATGCTGGATTAGAGTTGATCGATATTCAAGGCATCGGTTATGATCCCCTTCATTCTGAATTTAAATTCAGCCCAAAGGTGGATGTGAATTATTGTCTTTGTTTTCGTCTTCCTGAATAGAGAGAGATTTATGACCCGACCGATCGATACCCTGCTTTTTGATTTTGATGGCACTATCTTTGATACGGCTCCCGATATCATCGATGCGCTCAACCATGTGTTGCAATCCCATGGAAGGCCCACGGTCGCATTAGAAACTCTTCGTTCACGAATCAATGGTGGCAGTATTGCTTTATTGGGTCATGGATTTAATATCGATGAACATCACCCGGATTTTGAAAAACTAAAAGCAGAATTGCTCGCTCATTATGGCACCATTCGAAATTTCAAGGCTCGATATTTTGATGGGATGGAAACCGTTTTGGAATATCTCAATCAAAAACAAATTCCTTGGGGGATTGTGACCAATCGTTTGAGCACCCTCGCACAACCCTTGCTGGATAACCACCCCACCAGCGGTAAACCGCATTGTTTAATCGGTTCTGATATGGTTAAAAATATTAAGCCCCATCCAGAGTCTTTGTTACAAGCGTGTCAATTGATGAAAATTGAACCCCATCAAGCGCTTTATATTGGTGATAGTCGATCGGATATTGAAGCCGCACACGCCGCTGGAATGAGTTCCATGCTGGCTCTCTATGGATATATTGGCGAATATGAAAATCCAGAAGAATGGAATGCGCACTATTACGTACGCAATCCTATAGAAATCATCGATTGGATTGAGAAAACGTTCTAAAATTTAAATAGCACGGTTCCCCAAGTATAACCTGCACCAAAACCGGTAAAAATAATCGTTTGGCCTTTTTTGATTTTCCCTTCTTGAACCATTGCATCGAAAGCTAAAGGAATCGAGGCCGCAGAAGTATTACCAAATCGATCGATAACGGCGACAAATTTATCTTTTGATACTTTCAATTTTTCAGCAACTGCATCGATGATTCTAATATTAGCCTGGTGTGGAACCACCCAATCCACTTGATCCCAACTAAGGTTATTTTTTTCCATCATCTTATTAATATTATCGACAAACAAGGGAACGGCTTTCTTAAAAACTTCTCGACCATTCATGCGAATATATTTTCGATCTTCAGTAGCTGTTTCGTAACCTTGAGCAACGCCCCAAGGCACATCCAAGCATTCACCACTCGCACCATCCGAATTTAAATCACAATCGATAATTCCAGGTGTTTCAGATTGCGCCAATACCACAGCTCCCGCTCCATCACCGAACAATATGCAAGTATTTCGATCTTTCCAATTCGTTAATTTACTTAAAACTTCCGCACCAATGACTAAGGCATATTGAGGCGCTGAATCTGAAATCATAAATTTTTCAGCGACGGTTAAAGCATAAACAAAACCGCTACAGGCCGCTTGCATATCAAAAGCAATCGCGCGCTTAATCCCCAAACGTTCTTGCAATAAACAAGCCGTGCTCGGCATAAATTGTTCAGGAGTAGAAGTGGCTAATACAATCATGCCGATTTGATTAATCTCAATTCCAGCCGATTGAATCGCTTTTCGAGATGCTTCATCGATTAGGTTCAATAGAGCATTTTTAGTATCGCGGGTCACATAACGCTGCTTAATCCCTGTTCGCTCTTGAATCCATTGATCATTGGTATCAACCATGCGCTCTAGATCATTATTTGTTAAAATCTGATCCGGAACCGCCCCACCTACACCAATAATTTTCGCATATTTCATAGTATTCTCATTGAGTCACTTAAATAAGAACCGATTTTACGCCTAATACGGCCTTTGAGACAAGGGGGGGGATAGTGTAGGTTAGTGCCAAGCGAAGCGCACTAGTGTCCGGGAAAAATTAGTCATAGGAGGCTCCTGCTTTAAGAAGTTGATTTTTCCCTTTGCCAGCATCCTTTAGTATCCTATAAAGGGTAGTCCTTTCATAAAGCTTTAAACAAATCATAATCCTTATCTTT
>CAIQCE010000221.1 GCA_903870185.1 uncultured Gammaproteobacteria bacterium | reverse complement strand
TGACTTTATACGATATAAACGGCTCATAGTCATTAGATTGCGACGTGGTAAGTGTTTACTTCAACACAACAGGGTGTAGTCGTAGGGTTATGTGTTTATTAAAGCCGGGTTGCAGGGAAAACCTCTGTCCGTAGCCTCGATGTAGCATGGCGGAATCGAGGATTTACAGCACTCCGATTTCCTCGATTCCACTGCGTTCCATCGAGGAAACTTGCTTATCGCGTTGACAATATAGGTATAGTGACGTAGATTTAGCATTGGCATTATTATTGCCCAATCTACGAATATAAAAGTTGAGATGTGGACGAATTTAGCCAACTTTATCAGCTTATTACAAAATGAAAATGTCGGGTACGAAAAGATGTGCCCGACTTACATGGTTACCATCTGTAGCCTCGATTTAGCAATGCGGAATCGAGGACTTACAGCGCTCCGACTTCCTCGATTCCACTGCGTCTCATCGAGGCTGCTTACACTATTGATTTATAAAACTTGTCAAAGGAAATATGAATGAGATTTTCAAAAAGCTTAGTGATCGTTTTTTTTCTACTATCTGGATGTACAACTATAGATACCATAACTACAGCTTTTTATGTACCTGATTATAAGAGTATCGGTACAATTAATGTTGTTCCTGCGTCAGCTGAAAATAATAATTCACTTGAGTTTTCTAATTATAAATCTCAATTTGAAAAGAAATTGTCATTAAACGGTTATCAAGTAGTTAAACAACCCTCCGATGCTAAGTTTTTAGCTTTTGTTGGTTACGCTATTAGTAATGGAGAGGCATCAACAGGCATAGTACCTGTTTTTGGGCAAACAGGTGGTGGAACTACATATTCATCAGGTACAGTCTATGGAGCAGGAGGTAGCGCTTCTTATTCGGGAAGCAGTTATAAAGCGCCAACTTTTGGTGCAATTGGTGCTATACCAGTTTCACATACCAACTATACTCGAACTTTAGCTCTTGAAATTGTTGATGCAAATAGTATTAAAAATGGACAGCCTAGTAAAGTTTACGAGAGTAAAGTAATAAGTACTGGCACATGCTCTGTTTTTGCAGGGGTATTTAATGAGCTTCTGGAGTCTATGTTTAAAGATTTTCCTGGTGAAAATGGCGGAATACGAAATCTTACTTTGCCCTTTAATGGGAAATGTTAAATAGTACCTAGTGCTCATTTAATAAAATTGCAGGCAAAGAAATTGATATTGTGACAAAAAATAATTAGCATTTAAAGATGAGATAGAAACAAATAAACCAGCAATACGATACCTGTCACGGCAAAAAGTAGCGAAGGAATAAAAAACCACGCCCAATATCGAAATTGCCGCTTACCTTCGGTGTCTAATCTTCGTAAATCTAACGAAAGTTTAATTTGGTTAACTAATTCATGACTAATGAAAATAATCACAGACAAAATAATAAAAAAACCTGCCCAGAAAAGTAAAGGACTATTAATACTTTTTTGAAGGAAGATAAGTAATCCAAAGAATGTTGCGTAACCGACTGTCATCACAGCAGTGTTGTAGGCCTTGACTTCTTTAAAGTAGTCCTGTGAATTTTTAAGCCATTGCTCTTGTTCTTTATTTGTCATAATAGTCACGTAGGTTGGGTTGCACTTTTTCGCAATTTAATACATTCATGTTGAAATGTTAGGTTAACGATAGGGCCGTTAGCCCAGCTTTGGCTGAGTCCATCACTCAATATTCTGAATTTGCTCACGCATCTGTTCTATTAAAACTTTAAGTTCAATAGCAATGGCAGTCATTTCTTTATCGGTAGATTTAGAGCTTAAGGTATTAGCTTCACGGTTAAGTTCTTGCAT
>CAIQCE010000220.1 GCA_903870185.1 uncultured Gammaproteobacteria bacterium | reverse complement strand
CAGCTCTTCAAGTTTTGTTGCCATTGCAGATAAATTTAACTCTCTTAATTCATTTAGAAGTTGTTGCATATTCATTCCTAGCAGTAATAATCAGCACCACGGATGTTGCCGTGGATTGGGATTATTGAAGGCTCTTCCAGTTTTCTGGGTGAAGCGTAATTACCCATAAATAGCCATCCCTTGTAAGTCTAAAAAAAGCCGTTGAAATAGCGATTCAGTATTGAATAATCCATAGCAACGACGCTTTAGGACTTTAATTTTATTATTTAAACCCTCAACAAATCCACTATTCTTTCTGGATTTGAAGTAGTTTCCAATATATGGTTTATATTTACATAATGTTGTAATAAACCCGTTAAATATTTTCAGCTTACTTTTTTCTACTGATTTGATCCATCTATCAATTTTAGCTATAGCGGACTTTCTAGTGGTATGTATATTAAAAATGTGAGTGAGTTTAAGCGCATATGAATGCGCATCTTTTAATTTAGGAGAGTGCTTATACAAAATCTCAAGTGCTGATTTATTGGATTCGCTAAGGCACTCATGGTTTTTGCGTAATATCCACATCATCCCTTCTAATTTAGCATATTCTTGTTCTGATAGCTCACTCTTGAGGCGCGCCATTTCTGATATTCTAAGCTTGTCAAGTGGCTTACGATATAGCTTAGCAACATGATATCTATCAATCACAAGGCATTGAACACCAAATACTTCAATAGCCGCATACACAAAGCCATCGTACATATCAGTGCATACATGCTTAACCGTTTGCTTTAAGTGCTCCGGGATTGATTTTAGAAATGTCTTGACGGTTTCCTTTTCTCTATCTGATAATACACCTATTACGATAGGAGGATCACCCACTTCAGAGACCTTCGCGCTAACAACAGTAACATAAGAGCTTTGTCCTTTTTTGAGAGCAATTTCATCAATTCCAATAGTTAGTAGCGAGCTTATCTGAGACCAATTAACTGATTTTCCTACTCGTCTTTCCAGAATACCTCCAATGATGCTCTCACTAATACTGTCTTTTCTTGAAACATCTGAAACTGTGCTATTAATTAAGGAGCGCATTAAGTACTCCTCAAGAGCATGAGTTGTTGAGGTATTCCTATCACACCAATCATATTGTTCTGTTGTTCGCGGATGGTTATCACATGATTCACAAGAGTAGCGTAATGGGGTAATTCTAAGATATACAGGGGTATCTAAAATCGATAGATGTCTAACTAGTCTAGCCGGTGCTGCGCCGGCTGGTTTTGTCGCGGGTTTTCCGCATTTATGACACGTACTATGGGTACCTTTACTTACTACATCAAGGATAATATTTCCTTTAGAATCAATGGTTTGATTGGTTACTTCAAGAGATTTAATATCTAAATGTAGATGGATTCCTGACATAAAACGCGCGCCTTTTTAATTATTTATAACTCTATTATATCGCACTATAACCTTTTTATATCAATGAATTACGGCTCACCTAGAAAACTGGAAGAGCCTTCTCGTTGCTGAGGTTAACCTCTTTATATTTTTCATTAGTTGAAAGCACTGTTAATACCTGATCAACAAATTCATCTGTCCCACGCACTAATATAGTTTTCCCAAAGTTATCAATCGCAGCAGATAGCGCTAGCTCAACAGAGTCTCTTGATACTTTTGTAATTGACACTCTCTCAGCATGAATCTTGACTGAGTTGTCCGTGCTTTCATAATAAAATTGCTGCTTATCACCATCGCCAATAGTTACTTTTCTAAATAAGGTTTCAAACTCCTGGCTAAGCTCCTTAAGATTCGGTTTGAATTGCGTATCGCCAGACTTAATCTCGTTGGTAAAAGACTCAGCAACTAACTGCGGAGTTAGTGGTGACTCGTTGTCTAAGCCTGTG
>CAIQCE010000219.1 GCA_903870185.1 uncultured Gammaproteobacteria bacterium | reverse complement strand
CCACCTTCACCAAAATAAGCAGCCGGTTTTCCAAAAAAAGTTTCAGAAACAGCATTATTAGCGGCTTTTAACCAAGAGCTTAAAAGTGGTGCATGCCAGCCGTGTGCTAAATGATCGGCTTCAAAATGAATTTGAGCACCAAACGGAGGATTTTTTTCTAAAGCTGTTTTTAATGCTTCGCTCGCAATCTCTGGATTGCAAGTGGGAGGGGTTCTCATTGAGAGTTTAAGTTTAATATTGGGAATTGTGACATTGCCTGCTTCAGCTAAGGTCGGTAAGCCTTCAATTCCGATCACACTTAAAGCGGCTTTCCATGTGCGGTTAATTAAGGTTTCAAATAGATTTTCAGGAATAGGGCCTGCACCTTCAACCCATGGATAATCATTGCTGAGTAAATGAGCGGCTTCTTCTGCTTGTTGTAGTCGTAACTCAGGAATAGGTGTTTGAAATTCAGGCAGCAAAATGCTGCCGTCTTCTTTATTTTCAATTCGATCTAAAATTTGACGCAGAATTAAAAAGGGATTAGGCACGACGCCGCTACCGAGCCCCGAGTGAATACCTTCGGTTAAAACTTGAATGGAAAGATCTCCACTAACAAGTCCTCGAAGTGAGGTGGTGCTCCACATTTGTTCATAATTGCCGCATCCGGAGTCTAAGCAGACGACTAAGCTGGGAGTTCCGATTTGTGTTTTTAGTTCTTTTAAATAATAAGGGAGATCATAGCTGCCACTTTCTTCACACGCTTCAATAATAATCACGCAACGCGCATGCGGTATTTGTTTTTCTTGCAGTAATCGAATAGCGCTGAGGGTCGCGAAAATAGCATAACCATCATCAGCAGCGCCTCTTCCATAGAGTTTTTGATTTTTAAGTGCGGGTTTCCAAGGGCCTAAATCCTCATCCCAACCTTTCATTTCAGGTTGTTTATCCATGTGTCCATAAAGTAAGACGGTATCTTCATTATTTCCAGCAATTTTCATAAAGAGCAGAGGTGTTCGATCTGGAATTTCTAAAAGCTCAAGTTTTAAGCCCTGAAGATTTTGTGTGAATACCCAATCGATCAAAAGCTGCATCGCTGCTTTCATATAGCCACGAGTTTGCCAATTTGCGTCATAATGGGGTGATTTGTTGGGGATTTTAATGTAGTTCATCAGAACGGGAATAATTTCATGATCCCATCGATCAGAAATCAGAGCCTCATCGGATTTTAATGAAGTGAGTATGGTATTGTTCATGGGGAGTATGCTATCAGATAGTGGTGAGTAGGAAAAGTGAGCCCAGCCCAACAATTATTGCCTTTCTTAAACAAGGCCGGGGTGCTAGAATAGACTCCCGTTTACAAGTGAAATTCAACAGTCAAAACGGGGCATCCATGACGCGCTATATATTCATTACAGGTGGGGTTGTATCCTCACTGGGCAAAGGTATTACTTCAGCTTCTCTTGCTGCCATTTTAGAAAGTCGCAATCTCAAGGTGACTTTGATGAAACTGGATCCTTATATCAATGTAGACCCCGGCACAATGAGCCCTTATCAACATGGGGAAGTCTTTGTGACGGAAGATGGCGCGGAGACCGATTTGGATCTAGGCCACTACGAAAGATTTAT
>CAIQCE010000218.1 GCA_903870185.1 uncultured Gammaproteobacteria bacterium | reverse complement strand
TCAGTCATAATTTTATTCAATATAGCAACAGCCTCCTCTTGACGGTTAATTATATTAAACCCACTAGCGACCCTTATTAAAGTATCACCATATAAATCAATATCGAGGGAACCTTTCGCTAACATTTTTTCCAGAAAGTCTTGATATTTCATAAACTCATTAAGCGCATCCGTCAATTCAGTATAATGGCCCGACTTGAGCGCAAACATCACCATTTCCCCATAAATAAGAACCTTATCTTCTTCATGGTCTACTGCTACTGCTAAGGTTTTTAGTTTTGTAAGCAGTATTTTCATGTCACTTAATTCTGCAAGGGTGTAGTCCTCGGGGTTTTTATCCTTAAAACAAAGGGCTGCCTCCATGTATTCACGATGCAATTTTTCTTGTTCAATATTCATATGGCTCTTATTTTTCAAGGCTAATAATAGGATCATAGAATATAGCTGTCGAAGCTTAAAATAGTATTAAGACCATCTCTCGAAATTGAAAAATTTTCAGTTTTGAATTTTGAAGCAAATAAATTAACTAATTTAATCAATTAGTTAGAAATAATACTGACGGGGCCGACACCAAAATAATTAATTTATAAAGATGCCCTTAAGATGCTTTATCCCCTTTCTATATTAATTGTGATAAAAAAGTCCTTGCTGGAACAATTAGAGGTTTTTTCTGATCAAAACAATTAACTGGCTCATATGGCATATCCATTGCCACCTGCAAAACATGCTCGGCTCGTATTTGTTTTTGAAAGCGATTTAATGCAGGCGTTAATCCATTTTTATAACTCGATTTTACTTCTACAAGCAACCAAGGATTATTATTTTGAGTAATTAAGAAGTCCACTTCATTTTTATCCTTATCACGTAAAAACCATAAATCAAATTCACCAAAACCTAAGTCTGTCCAATAATGCACAGCTTTTAGCAAATGAGCAGCTATGAAATTCTCAGCACGTTGACCTTTGTCTTGGATAATAGACCAGTCCCATAAATAAGTTTTAGGCTGCTTGATTAAAGAACGCGCAATATTAGTAGACCAAGGCTTAATGCTAAAAGAATAGTAAAAAGATTCTAACATATTCATCCACAAGCGGATGGTGTTATCAGATACCCTTATGTGCTTTGCTAAGTTTGAATAATTCACTAATTGGCCTGTTTGTTCTCGCAAAATACTCGCTAATAATTCTAATTGAGCAAGCTCACGCACGTTGGCAATATCTCGAATATCTTCTTGAAATAATTGCTGCCTTCGCAAACGTTGCCACTGAATAGAAAACGCCTGCTCCTTTTTCAAAAAAGGCTCTGGAAATCCACCAAAATTTAATAAAGCATCAAATGATTCATCTGAAATAGGCTGAGGATCTCTAATTATTTTTTGAGAAATATCAGTATGTAATAGCTCTCCTACTGAAAGTGGATGTTCACGATAAAGAAAATAACGCCCCATCAAGCTATCCCCTCCTTTCCTATAAATATCTAGGCGGGCACTACCTGTTACTAAAATATTTAATTGGCCTTTAAAATAATCGATAAATCCTTTGATAAAATTTTTCCAATCTTTGTATTTATGTAATTCATCGAATACTAAAATAGGCTTTTGAGTTATAGCCCCCGCCAAAGGTAATCCTTCACAAATAGCTGAATACCCTTTAAGTATTTGTGCACGATCTTCTAAAAAATCCCAGTTTAAATACTTGTGATAAGGACTTAGACTTTGACAGAACTCAGCCACAGTAGTCTTCCCCACCTGACGAGGACCTGACAAAAAGGCCATTTGCTCATATTTTTCAAAATGCTGTTTAATAACAGCCGAGTATATTCGATCCATGGTTGACTCACATCCAATTGATTATTAAATATTTTCACTCCAATCCGACCATTATGCAGCTTATTTCGAAATAGT